>CAMKMK010000042.1 GCA_946413885.1 uncultured Prevotellaceae bacterium | reverse complement strand
GAGCACAACCTTGCCAAGGTTGGGGTCGCGAGTTCGAGTCTCGTTTTCCGCTCACACACAAAGGATGCATTTCGCTGATAGCGGAATTGGAAAACGCGCATGTGAAATTGGCGAAATCTGTCCTTGTCGAAAAAAAATCTTTGTCTTGTGGTCGCTTTCTCGATTTTTCTTTGTAATTTTGAAGGGAAAATGTGCCTAAAATAGAATGAAGAAGCTTTATCTGCTGGGATTATTCTGCTGCCTCTTGTCCTTGATGAGTTGCGCTGACAGGTCGGCAAAGGAGAGGTTGAACGAGGAACCTCACATCTTTCCTGACTATAAGGATGTAACAATCCCCAAGAACATCGCTCCCATGAATTTCGAAATCGTTGGAGCCAGACATATCCAGGCTACGCTGACCAATCAGAAGGGATCATCCATTAAGGTTTCAGGAAAGAACTATGTGGACATCCCTGCGAAGGACTGGAAATCGCTCATTTCGGACGGTGGCGACATACAGGTTGAGGTTTCTGCCTGGACAGATGAGCATCTCGATGGCGCAACCTATTTACCTTTCACGCTACACGTCAGTCAGGACGAAATCGATCCTTGGATTGCCTATCGATTCATTCCACCTGGCTATGAAGGATGGGACAAAATGGGAATCTACGAGCGTAATCTCACCAGTTTCGAAACGAGGCCCATAGTTGAGAATTCACAAAACAATAGGGGTTGTGTCAATTGTCACGCCTTTGCTCGATACAAACCTGACGACTTCATGTTTCATGCTCGTGGTGAAGGCGGCGGCACCCTTATCTGTCATGCTGGTAAAATAGAGAAGGTCGACATTAAAAGTTATGGTCCTCGCAAGCATGGGAGTTACAATTATTGGCATCCTTCAGGTCGCTTCATCGCTTTTTCCTCCAATGCGACCCATCAGTCGTTTTATAGCCATTCTCGCGATAAGATTGAGGTCTATGATTTAGGATCAGACCTGATTATGTATGATGTGGACAAACATGCTGTCTTGGCAGATGAGCGATTCAACGACAGCATCAACTGGGAGACGTTTCCTTGTTTCTCTCCTGATGGTAAGTGGCTGTATTTCAGTACGGGAAAGAGCGTGAATATGCCCAAGGAATTCGATAAGCTTCACTATAGCTTGCTTCGTGTTCCTTTTAATGACGAAGATGGCTCATTGGGTGCAGAGATTGATACAATCTACAATGCTGAGGTGCAAGGTGGAAGCGTCCTGATGCCTCGCATTTCTCCTGACGGTCGATACTTGATGTACATTTGGGCAGAATGTGGTGCTTTCCACATGTATCACAAAGAAGCTGACCTCAGGATGATTGATTTGGAGACTGGAGATTCTATAGACACTTCGCCCATCAACAGTAATGATGTGGAGAGCCATCACGCTTGGAGCAGTACAGGGCGATGGGTGATGTTAAGCAGTAAGAGAGTTGATACAAGATATACGCGCGTATTCCTTGCTCATTGGGATGGAAAGAAGTTCAGCAAAGCTTTCTTGCTCCCTCAGCGAGATCCAGAGTATAACACCCAGTTGATGTTCAGTTATAATATTCCAGAGTTTATGCTCGAACCTGTGGATATACCTAAAGATAAGCTGGCTGATTTCTTTAAGTTGAAATAGAAGAACATGTCATTCGTAACTCTATAAAGTAGAATCGTTCCTCACGATAATGCTCACAACAATGCGGCAGAAGACAAAGAAACACATACCAATGAATCAGAAACTCTCTCCCCCTATAGAGAGCGTCTCATCTTCTACGTTACAAACGAAAAACAGATTCCACTTTCTTAAATCTACCGCTCCATATCTCATTCTCGTACTATTCTTAGTATGTCTTACTGTCATGTGGTTGATGGTTTATCCTGAAAGTTTGAGATTGCAGGAGGGAAATGCTTATTTCCTGTTTACTCGTGAGTATTTTCTGTCGAAGTTAAACATGACGCCAGCCCTTACGGCTTGGATTGAGGATTTCTTCTTTCAGTTCTATCGTTGGCCTTTAGCAGGTGCTATTATTCAGTCCTTGTTTCTTGGTGCGACTGCTTTCTTTTGTATGGCTTTCCCTAAAGCGATGAAACGCGAAACTATGAGTGAGATGGCCATCCTGTTCCCTGTAGCTCTCATTAGTTTCTTTACCTACGATTTGGGCTTGGAAATAGAGGCTATGTTCTTTATGATACTTCTTTATCTTTATGTCAAGGTTTCCTTGATGTGGGGAAGAATGGTACTTGCTTTCCTGACAGCAACTTTAGGATTTGGATTGATGAATCATCCCATACAAATTCTTTTGTTGGTTTGTATGACTCAGTTAGAGTGGTTCCATCATCACACGAAATATTATTGGATGACATTGATTTTCATTGCATTATCCCTTCTTGTTCCTCAGCTTTATAGTCAAAATATATGTTTCCTGCCCTTCAGCGAGCGTTTCTTCCATCTACGTGAAGTGGCTGATTCTGACTACTTTTTATATATAGGAATGTATTTGTTGACACTCATTTTGGTTATGATTCCATTCCGCCGCCTCAAGGCTTTACGGCTGTCTGTTGTCACGTTGCTTTCTCTTATGGCTGTGTTCTTGCTGAGTCAGAAAGAGGTATATCATAACTATGAGAAATGTTATCGATACATTGCCCTTACAGACAAGAAGGATTGGGATGGTTTGATGAAGGAGCTAAGAAAGGATGGTATGGAAAATGCTATCCGTATAAGATATGCCCTACTGGCAGAGAGTGCTAAAGGAACTTTAGGAGAGAATCTTTTCTCCTATTCCATCAACAACCCTGAAGATTTCCTTTATAGGAAGGATCGCACCAGTTTCCCTTTGACTTTCAATCGCCAGTTTTATGCCACATTAGGTATCTATGATGAGGCTATGCATCAGTCAATGGAATATTCGCTTTTAGGGATAAATGGTAATTGTTTCTCTTCTATGAGAGATATGGCCGATTATTGTATCGAGGAAGCTGACTTTCCTGTTGCGAGGAAGTATCTAAGTATCTTGGATAAGAGCCTGTTTCACCACCAGTTTGTTCGTGATCGTTTAGCTAAGATAGAGGAGTTGGAGAAAAAAGGTATAAAGCCAGAAACACCCCTTCGAAAAGATGATTTCGTGGGCGGCTATCCTTTCAATTCCGAGATGGTTCGTCAAGCGCAGGAGTATCCTGACAAGCAAGGCTACATCGATTATCTGCTCTGTGGACTTCTTCTTCAGAAAAAACTCAACTTCTTCCAGATTATCATCCACAGCTTGCCTTATTACAAACAGCATCCTTTACCTAAATCTTTTGCTGAGGCTGCTGCTATGATAGAGGCTATGGGAGGTAAGATGCGCGATGTTTGCCAATATCCAGAGGAATATGACATGCAGTTCCAAGAGTATCTGAAAGACAAGGAAGATACGAGTGTGATGCTTCAAACCAAGTATGCCAATTCGTATTGGAACTACTACTTTTTTATAGAGACACCAGCTGAGAATGAACAAATGTTGCAGGGCAATAGTGGCCATGGTTGACCGATAGATGTGAAATGAGCTTATTCACAGTATTCACAGTATCATTCTTCTCTTCTGCTTGTGGTACGGATAATCCATCCGAAAGGATTTGAATAGCTTTCTGAACTGTAGGATCATCTTGATTGATGAACTCCAGATATTCTTCCATCGTTTTACAATTATAGATGATGTTGCCGTAGATATTGCGTTCGAACAGGATTTTACTCTTGTTAAGCATTAGGTTACGACGCTTCAAACTATGTTGGTCGCCAAACTGGGCAAACTTTTCCAACAGGTTCTGATGACGAAGAAATGCCTCAAGTTGTGAGGCTGTTTTAAATGAATTCAACTTCTCTCGATTCTGATCGGTATATGCAAAAGCAAACTGCCGCAGTAGACCTGTGAATAGTGCTTCGCGGTAATAGGAAGTGACCGAAGTAGTATCTTCTGGAATAAAGATGTCTGGCATAATACCACCTCCCCCGTATACCGTGCGTCCAATGCTTGTCTTATATTCCTCTCCAGTTTGATGGATGCTGTCAACGCTGAAGAATTCACCTCGTTCGTATCGTGCCAATAGATCATTTTCATACTCTTCGCCATGACCTTTCTCATAAGGTTTTTGAATGCATCGTCCGCTTGGCGTATAGTATCGTGCAATGGTAAGGCGAACCACACTTCCATCACGAAATTCCATAGGTTGTTGAACGAGTCCTTTACCAAAGGAACGACGCCCGATGATAGTGCCGCGATCATTATCTTGTATGGCACCTGCAAAGATTTCGCTGGCTGAAGCAGAACCTTCATCTACAAGAACAACGATGGGAAGTCGTTGAAAACTTCCTCTACCATCTGAACGGAATTCCTCGCGTGGCGATTTTCGTCCCTCAGTATAGACTATTAGTCGATTCTTAGGAAGGAACTCGTTCACCATTTGAATGGCAATGTGCATGTAGCCACCACGATTACCTCGGAGGTCAACAATCAAATTCTCCATCCCTTGTACATTTAGTTTGGCCAAAGCAACCAGCATCTCAGCATAGGTTTGCTCTCCAAAGTTTTTTACACGGATGTATGCAGTTTTGTCGTTGATCATGTAACTGGCATCAATGCTGGTAACGGGAATATCTCCTCGCACTACTGTATAGAAGAGTGTTTCAGGAGTGCCATGACGGCGAATTCCCAATTTCACTTTTGAGTTCTTTTCTCCTTTGAGATGTCTCATGACCTCATCGCTTTCCATTCCAACTAAACTTGTGGTATCGGATGAGATGATACGATCACCTGCCAAAATCCCCACCTTTTCAGCAGGCCCTCCTTTGATGACAGACATCACGTTGACCGTGTCTTTCTCCATAACAAACTGGACACCAATTCCTGAGAATGAACCTTTCAGGTCTTCAGATGCCTGCTGTGCATCGGCAGCAGAAATATAACTGCTGTGAGGGTCTAATTCGCTGAGGATCTGTGGCATCGCATCTTCTACCAAGGAACTCATGTCCACTGTATCCACATAATTATTGTCAACTAATTGGAGTAGGTAGTTTAGTTTGTTGGATCCTGTATTGATGATGCTTAAGCGATTGCCGCTAAAATGATTGGCATAAAAAGAACCAATAAGAATTCCTACAATAACGCACAGTGCCAGAAGTAATGGAGCAAAACGTGACTTCATAATTATATATTATAGTTTTAAAGTTCTTCAATAGGTAAATACACGACATTTATTCCGGCCCTCTTCAACAGGTCTATCCCATCTGAAAGACGATACTCTCTTGCATAGACAACTCTTTGGATGCCGGCTTGAATAATAAGTTTCGAACATTCAATGCAAGGAGAATCTGTTACGTAGAGCGTGGCGCCATCTGAATTGTTGTTTGATCGGGCTATCTTGGTGATTGCGTTTGCCTCAGCATGGAGTACATAAGGCTTTGTGACATTGTTCTCATCCTCGCATACGTTTTCAAATCCACTGGGAGTGCCATTATAACCGTCGCTAATGATCATTTTGTTCTTGACAATCAAGGCTCCTACCTGACGACGGATGCAATAACTGTTTTCACTCCAGATATTTGCCATACGAAGGTAGCGTCGATCTAAAATACTATTGTCTTTCATACTCTGATTCCATTTCTTGTGAGTAAAGCATCGATGGTAGGTTCTTGACCTCGGAAGTTGCGATAAAGTTCCATAGGAGGACGTGTGCCTCCTCGAGAAAGAATTGTATTGCGGAATCGTTGAGCCGTTTCGCGGTTAAAGATTCCTGTTTGTTGGAAAAGGCTGAAAGCATCAGCATCCAGGACTTCAGCCCATTTGTAACTGTAGTATCCTGCAGAATAACCTCCACTCATGATGTGTCCAAATTGTACGCTCATGCTTGTGTCTGGCAGTGTGGGGAAGAGTTGAGTTGCTGCCATAGCTTTTTTCTCAAAGTGTAATATGTCATCGGATAGGTCTTCTGTAAGCGTGTAAAATGCCATGTCGAGTAGACCTAAACCAACTTGCCGTACACATGAGACCCCGCATAGGAAATTCCTGCTTTCACGAATTCGTTGAATTAATTCAGTTGGAATTAGTTCTCCTGTCTTGTAATGTTTGGCAAAGGTGTTAAGAAAATCAGGTTCCACTGCATAATTCTCCATAAATTGACTGGGAAGTTCCACGAAATCCCAGTAGACATTAGTGCAGGAGAGGCTTTCGTAATGTACATGAGAAAAGATGCCATGCAAAGCATGACCGAATTCATGGAGGAACGTTTCCACTTCTTCTAATGTGAGCAAGGCAGGTTTTTCTTGAGTGGGTTTTGTTAAGTTCATCACAAGACTTACATGGGGGCGATGATCCTCGCCATGTTCATCGATGTATTGCTCTTTATAACTTGTCATCCATGCGCCACTCTGCTTGTTGTTGCGAGGATGAAAATCCACATAAAGAACCGCCAGGAATGACCCGTTCTCATCAAAAACCTCATACGTTTCCAAATCAGGATGATAAACAGGAATTTCCGTACATGGATTGAATGTGATACCATAAAGTTTTGTAGCCAACCCCAGAACGCCTTTGATGACATGTGACAGCTCAAAATAGGGGCGCAGCATCTCTGCATCTATGTTGAAGAGCTGCATCTTCAATTTGTGGCTATAATATGCAAAGTCCCAGGGTTGAAGCACAAAATCAGGTCCTTCCATTTGTCGTGCTATCTCCTGAACTTGAGCAACCTCTTTCTCTGCTTGTGGTTTATATGCATTCAGCAGTTGATGAAGAAGTTGATAGACATTCTCTTTTTTCTCAGCACATCGATGAGTTAGCACGTAATCAGCATGGCAGGAGAAACCAAGAAGTTGGGCTAATTGACGTCGGAGATTTACAATTTGACGAACAATCTCTCTGTTGTCGAAATCATCTCCATGACACGATATCGTATTGCGCGCCATATACATCTTCCGTCTCAGTTCTCGATTCTGCGCATATTGCATGAAAGGTCCAAAGCTTGGAGCATGTAGAGTGAATATCCATCCTTCAAGACCTTTTTCTTTGGCTGCCATAGCCCCTGCCTCCAGAGCTGATTCTGGCAATCCTGCCACATCTTTCTTGTCGGTTATGTGAAGTTGGAACGCATTGGTATCTTTCAGGTTGTTTTGATTGAATTGAAGTGTCAGTTGAGACAGCTTCATGTGTAGCTTACTGAATATTTTCTTGTCCTCAATTGAGAGGCATGCGCCGTTCTGCAAGAATCCTTCGTAAACGCGATCTAGTAGCATTGCTTCCTCGTCATTCAGCTTACGATGCTTATCATGCACAGCTTTTACTTTATTCCATAAGTTCTCGTTGAGTAAGATTTGGTTACTGTGTTCAGTCAGAATGGGCGACATCTTTTGAGCCAGTTCATCGAGTTCATCGCAAGTGTTGCAGCTGATCTGATTGAAGAAAACGCTGGTTGCCAAACTCAAAAGTTCATCTGTGCGAGGAGCAATCACATTATCAAAAGTTGGTTCCCCAGGATTGTCTATGATGGATTGAATGGCAGCGTTTTCTTGCTCCATTCCCTCCATCATGGCAGGCTCATAGTCCCCTATATGAATTTTGGGGAAGGGGATTGTGTTGTGAGGTGTTTTGAATTCTTTTGATAAAAGGATATTCATAATTTGTCAAGATCAGGAATAATGATTTGACAGCGCTTCATCTCTATCAGTCCTTGTTCTTCCAATTTGTTCAATTCATTAGAGGTCGTCAGGCGTGTCTCGGCACACAGGATAGCAATATCTTGAAGGCGGGCAATTAGTGTGATTTCGCCTCGTTGATCCATCGTGTGGCGACGAATGAGATGCACGAACTTGTCATGAAAGTTGTCGAGTGGGGTTTTCAGATTCAGTTGTTCGAGCTTCTTGACTTGGGATGCCATTTGATTCAAGTAATTGATACGGAAGATATCTTCCTTGATGAGCGTATGAGTCACATCTGTTTTTGGAATGCTTAGCATCATGCATTGTCCCATAGGGGAATAACTGAAGGTATAGAGGCAATGCAGGCCAAACAAGGACTCTGGCTCGATGGCAAAAGGATGATTTACTTGCTGGCAAACCTCGTATCTGCCCTCTGGGTCCTTGAAACTGCGGATTAGGGTGCCCTCTATAAGAAAATCCAGTGAGCTGCATACTGTGTTTTGCTTGATGAAGGTTCCCTGGGACTGTTGGCGGGAAGATATATTCAGTTGAACTCTTTCTTCCAATCTCGCCAGATTCATTCCATTAATGCCCTGGAATAGTCTAATTCCAGTCAACATTTGATACATTTCGTGTATATCCATGATTCTTTTGTTATATATTATTCAGTAAAATATTCTTTTAATGAAGGAGTAAACCATATTTTATTCTCTCCGTCTTCATCGGAATAGATGAAATAGGCTTGCAGTTCAGGATGAAATGAAAGCACTTTCTTTGCCTTTTCCAAGCCTAATACCATGAAACTTGTCGCGTAGCCGTCAGCCATTGCACATGAGGGTGCCAGGACGGTACTGCTTAGGATGCTATGCTGTACTGGATAACCCGTTTTGGGGTCTATTGTGTGAGCAATCCTTTTTCCATCATGGAGGTAGTAATTTCGATAGTTTCCGCTGGTTGCCATCGCACAATCACTCATGGCAAGTATTTCTTGCAGTTTACTTCCACCTTGAATGGAATCCACTTCAGGACTATTGATGCCAATGTGCCAGAGTTCGTTCTTGGGATTGGTTCCTGATGTAATGACTTCCCCACCTATTTCTATCATGAAATTGCGGATTCCCTTTTTCTGAAAAAGACGAGCCACCCAATCCACGCCAAATCCCTTGGCTATTGCGCTAAAGTCGATTATCATGTGTGGATTTGCTTTTACGAGTCGATTCCCTTCCAGTGAGAGTTTTTCCCAACCAACGAGATCTCTCAGGCTGTCCACCATCGTACTGTCAGGAAAACCGCCGCTTTTGAATCCAAATCCCCAAGCATTGACCAGAGGAGCCACAGTAACATCAAAGGCGCCATCTGTTTCACGGCTGATGGTTTGACTCAACTGAAAAACGTGGAGTAGGAGAGAGTCTATCTGGTCAGATTCGCCAGAATTTATTTTGGAAATCGTGCTTGACGGGTTAAACATGGAAAGGCTGGCATCCACCTGATTCAGCGCTGCAAGTATCTCGTTGCCGATATCTTCCTTAGACTGATAAGTGGAGTGGTAGATAGTACCAAAGATGACTCCCTCGTTATGCTGAAACGGGATTTCTGCAGGTTGTCTCTCTGAGAGTGCAATCCACAGGGTGCCGAGGATCAGCAGTATCAGCATGGGGATATGCCATAATCGGAATCTGGATTTCTGTTCCATCAACTCAAATGTTCAATTAATACTTTTATTCCTATCGCTATCAAAATGATTCCTCCAATTATCTCTACTGGCCAGTTTGTTTTCTTGCCCAGACAGATTCCTAACCCGAATCCCACTATAGACAGAACAAAAGAGCATAGCGCAATGACTGCTACAGGGAAGAATATGTTGGTGTAATCATAAACGCTATCCAGGCATGCAAATGAGATTCCTATCGCAAATGCGTCGATGCTGGTCGCTACAGCCATCGTCAGGATGGTCTTGTAACTCAGCAGATTAATTCTTTTTTCCTTTTTCTCATGCAAGCCATCCCATATCATTTGACCTCCCAAATAGGCGAGCAGGATGAATGCTACCCAGTGATCAACGGGTTTCACATAGTCACTGAACAAATTGATACCACAGAATCCAAGGAAGGTCATTCCACCTTGGAACAAACCGAAACAGAGAGCCATGAAAGTCATGCGGGCATACACGAAACGGCGCGTAGTGATTCCCGTTGTCATGCTTACCGCAAAGCAATCAATTGCTAAGGCTAGACCTATGAGCAGAACTTCCAGTGTACTCATTTCTGTTTATTGGATTTAGCTGTTTTTCCTACGTCGAATGCCAGATCAACGGTACCGCCCCAAGCGGTGCCTCCGTTTCTGCCGAATCCTGGTACATACCAAGGTTCTCCCATCTCTGTGCCGCTTTGGTGGATACGTCCCCTGTAACGAAGTTTCCATCCGAAACGGATAATACTCCAGATTTTTGTTTCTATGCCCACCACGATTTCCATCCATTGGGTGTTTGAACGCTTTGAGATGTTCAGAGGATGCTGTACGTTCCAGTATGGATCGACAAAGTCTGGATTTTTGAAATCAAAATCAAAAGATGTGAAAGCATATCTTAGGCCTGCAAAGAACCTGTTGCCACTCATCTTCTTGTTGAAGTTGTAGTCCATTCCTACACGGAAATAGGGAGCCGTTGTGGAGAACGAGTTGTTGTTGTCGCCTCCCTCACGGGTACAGTCGCCGATTCCCAATTCGAAGATGGGGAAATATTTCTCTTTGAAATCCAGTCGGCAAGCTGCTTCCATGTTGGCAAATCTCGAGTTTGTAATCTTCATGAAGAGTCCGCACAAATCAGCTGAGACAGCCACACCCGCCAGTAGGGGAATCTTCTCCTGGGCAGCAAGAGCCTCCTGCACCTCTTGCATCACCTCTTCCTCTTGTGCGAAAGTCGAGAGGGGCAACAGATATAGCATCAGCAGGCTAACGGATATGAATCTGCAGGTTCTCAACTTCATCGTAATTGATTTGAGGGAATGTAATAGCGATGTCTTCTATGAAATGATGTGTACAGCGTACAGAAGTGATCAGATGAAACATCTTGGTTGGGCAATCGGGCGACTCAAAGTGAGGAATGTTGGTTTTCTCCACGTAAACAGTATCCACCAA
Source organism: uncultured Prevotellaceae bacterium (assembly GCA_946413885.1). Taxonomy (GTDB): domain Bacteria; phylum Bacteroidota; class Bacteroidia; order Bacteroidales; family Bacteroidaceae; genus Physcousia. The sequence goes on along the minus strand of CAMKMK010000042.1, from coordinate 2,920 downwards.
ACGGTAGATTTCTCCACATACCTCAAATATCAGGGTGTCAGCATCGAGCCAATAGCTCATAGGTATGTTTACCGAACTGGCTCCGATCTCCTGATTCACCAGCACAGAATCCGTTCCGCAGGCATAGACATTCAATGTGTCGAGAAGGGATATCGATTCCCCGTCGCTATAGAAACAGTAGGTACATGCCACGTTGTTCCTTAACGAACAATCTGCGGAGTCACACGCTGCGATGGTGAGGAGGCAGAGGAAAACGGATATCTGGCTGAGTCGTCTCATTCAGGATTGTTTATATTTCTTTCTCTATCTGATAATTGTTGCGTTCCGGCGCATTGCGGCTCACCAGTTCACCCAGGAAGCCGGCAACGAAGAGTTGTGTACCCAGAATCATCATCGTCAGAGCGATGTAGAAGTAGGGGTTGTTGGTCACCAGGGGATAGGATTGGCCACTATGCAGATGATACAGTTTCGTGCCCCCCACAACCAGGATAGCCAGAAAACCCAGCAGGAACATCAGGCTTCCAATGAATCCGAATACATGCATCGGCTTGAGGCCAAAGTTGTTGAGAAACCAAAGGGTCAGCAAATCCAGGTATCCGTTGACAAATCTGTTCCATCCCATGAACTTCGATTTTCCAAATTTTCTTGCTTGGTGATGCACTCTCTTTTCGCCTATCTTAGTGAAGCCTGCGTTCTTTGCCAGGAAAGGGATGTATCTGTGCATCTCTCCGTAAACTTCGATGTTCTTCACCACATCCTGACGGTATGCTTTCAGGCCACAGTTGAAGTCATGCAGGTTGTGTATGCCACTCACGGCACGTGCTGTGGCGTTGAACAGTTTCGTAGGTAGGGTTTTCGAGAGGGGATCGCCCTTGCTGCGGTTCATCTTGTATCCGCTGACCAGATCGTATCCTTCTTCTGTTATCATTCTGTAGAGCTCAGGAATCTCATCGGGTGAGTCCTGAAGGTCTGCATCCATCGTGATGACCACGTCGCCTGCTGCTCTGGCAAATCCACAATACAGGGCAGGACTCTTACCGTAGTTACGGCGGAACTTGATGCCGCGCACAACTTCCGGGTTAGCTTCGCGCAATTGTTCAATCACTTGCCAGGAATGATCCGTACTGCCATCATTGACAAACAGCACCTCATACGTCAGATTGTGTGCCGTCATTACGCGCTTTATCCATTCAAAAAGCTCAGGAAGTGACTCTTCTTCGTTGAAAAGTGGAATGATAACGGAAATATTCATGTCTTGCGATTCATTGATTTTGTTCAGTTTGTCTTACTTTTCCCCTGTGGGCCAGCATACCGCCAAAAATGGCAAACAGCATGGAGATCATAAAATTGATACTCATCATCTGCACGATGATTTCCGTGATGGTCATTCCCTGGATCAGCTGGATGATATCCTCAGGTTGCTGGCTGGCAAAGTATTGCTCGAACAAGGCGCGGTAATCCTCTTGAGAAAACATGCGAGCGAGAGAATCCACCAGATGACCGTTGTCGAGGAAATGGAAATACAGGGCCTGCACTCCTGTGGTGATCAGTCCCGCAAAGATGCAGATGGTGAAGCACATCCAGATGCATTGCAACAGGCTCATGTCGGAAATCTGATAACGGTAGTTCTTCACTTGGCGCACCAAAACGAAGAAAGAGAAGATGGCAATGATGTTTCCCAGGTGCCCCAACATCATGTGGTCAAAGCTGTACATCGAGCATATGAAGCTGGCAATCCACATCAAGCCTATCCATAGCCCGAAATGCGATGCGTAGGCTCTTGCTTGATTGTAATTGAAAGGGTCCTGACTCATTATTTTAAATTTATAACGCGAACAAAGTTACGAAATTCCATTCAATTATTTTTCATGTTAAAGTAAAAATAGACATTTTTAAAAAAAACTTATCCTAAAATTTGGCAAAGACAGATGGATTCACTAAATTTGCGCCGCTAAAAACGGGAAAGTCCTGTACGGCTAGCTCCCTTGGAATCCCCCAGGGCTTGATCGCAGCAAGGGTACTTGGTTGTAGCAGCGCGATACAGTAAGCTTTCCCACCCGCCTCTTTAGCTCAGTTGGCCAGAGCACGTGATTTGTAATCTCGGGGTCGTTGGTTCGAATCCGACAAGAGGCTCGAATGATAAGCGATAAGCATTATAATCGAGAGATCTTCAATAAACTGCAAGTTCTGGTGGCGAGCAGAGACGTTGAGGGTCTTTTTGCTTATCTTGCCACCCTCAGCAACGCCGAATTCCGCACGGCAGGTTATCTCTTGGGTGAACAAATCATGCCCAATGTGGAGAAAGAAAGTTTCTGGATTTTTTTTAACAAACTTGTTTCCTGGAACTCAAAGGCATTCCTCGTCACTTTGTTGAAATCCCTTTCCCAAAGACTCGATGCAGACCTCTCACTTAGCGATGCAGGTTTTCTGGAGTTCTGTCACTCGATAGCCCATAATTCTATTGATGTCCAGAAGACTCTCCTTCGTTTGATCCCCACCCAAAACGAGGTCGCCCAGATCAAGCACCTGTTTCGTCTACTGAGGGTAGATCAGCCGTCAGATTGGATTCCTTATCTATTGAAAAATTCCAACATGCCGTGTTCCTTCCTTTTGTTTAACTCCCTTCGTTATGTGGAACACGACCGCCCTTATCTGATTCGTCTGACCAACTTCCTTATCAAGAAGGGAGACGGGCTCAGTTTCAATCTTGCCAGTTTGGTGAAGTCCTATTTTGGGTTGACAGAAGTGAAAGGCACCTTCTCGCTTAATTTGAAACCATACGAGCTGGCTCGTATCGAGCTTAGTTACGAAGCTTTTTGCGATGCGATGAAATTTTGACAACACGAAACCAAGTCAAAAAAAAGCAAAACAATGTTGATATTTGAATAATCAACACTTTTTTTTGTTCTGTGAATCAAAT
>CAMKMK010000041.1 GCA_946413885.1 uncultured Prevotellaceae bacterium | reverse complement strand
AGTCTTTTTGAAGAAAAAATGATAGCATGCTATGAAATTTTTCTGCCATTCTCTGTCGTCCTTTCCCATCCTCTCTGGTAGGCCTTGATTAACCCACACGTCGCGAGGGGAAACACAACGTGTTGTGTTGACGATTTCAACGTGTTGTCTTTCCCAATTCAACGTGTTGTGTCGGAGAACTCGGAGAAGTCGGATTATTCCGATTACTCAGAGTTTTCTGATTACTCAGATTCGTCCCATCGCCACAACGCCACAACGTATCATTAAGGTGTTTTCAACACAAAATAAAGTGTCAGTAAAATTTTATTATTATATATATATATAATAATAAACTCTTGTTTTCCTGTTTTGCACATCGGAATATGCTTAATGATACGTTGTGGCGATGGGACGATGTGGCGGAAAATCAAACTGTCCTGCCCTGGAAAATGTTGAATGAATTTTACCTAATCCCTGCCATTGGTTGAATGTCTTTTCTGCCCTCTTCGTTGCCATAAAAAACTTTTTGCCTTTCCTCTTTTTTTTTTCTTCTAATTTGTTTGCGTATGTGAGAAAAAAGTTGTAACTTTACGAGCGAAAAGAGGTGTTTGATGTAAAATCAGTATTCATTCAAAAAAAATAGAGAAGATGAAAAACAAGAAGATTACACACAATCTGGCGAGAGTGACGATGACACTGCTCGCCCTGCTCTGCTGCCTTGCGGGTACATGGGCGCAACGTAGAGTTCAATCTTTCACTACCAAGGAAATCACTGGCTATGGTGATGGTGAAGGGTATTATTACCTTATCGCTTCTCCGATAGGCGAAGATGTGAGTCCTGAAGAAGTTACGAATATGCTAAACGATGACATCGACCTCATCGACCTCTATTCTTTTGACCAAAATGGAGAGGAGGGACTCGAATGGCGCAACTACAAGGCAGAATCCTTCAATCTTGAAAGCGGCAAGGGTTACCTTTATGCTTCTAAAGATGATGTCACCCTTACCTTCACCGGCATTCCCAACACGGGAGAAGATGTAACTATTGAGTTGGATTATTCCGAGAATGCCGAATTTTCGGGTTGGAACCTCGTAGGCAATCCCTTTGCCGGAGTTGCCACAGTGGACCGCCCATTTTACAGGTTGAATGAGGACCGAACGGAAATCATGGCCAACGAGAGCAGCAATGAGGTTGGACCTATGGAGGGAATCTTTGTCATCGCTGAAGAAGATGGCGAAACCTTGACTTTTTTCCGAGAGAATGATGTCAAGAGACTGAACTTTGCTCTCAACATCAGCCAAAGCAAGGGCATCATCGACCGCGCCATTGTAAGTTTCGACGAAGGCCGTCTGCTGCCTAAGTTCCAACTGAAGGAGACCAGCACGAAAATCTTCATTCCACAGGAAAACGGGGATTTCGCATTGGTTCGCGGCAAAGTCATCGACCAGCTGCCTGTCAGCTTCAAGGCTCAACGCGACGGCTCCTATACCCTCAGTCTCAGCGACACAGAAGTGAAGTTCAATTACCTCCACCTTGTCGATCTCCTTACGGGCAACGATGTGGATCTGCTTGCCAATCCGAGCTACACCTTTAATGCCCGCAGTACTGACGATGCCTCGCGCTTCCGTCTGGATTATGCAGCGAACAACGTCACTTCTGCCATTAGTCCAATCCACAAAGAACACATGAGAGGTGTTTCGTGCCCGAAACTGCCGGCTCACGGCTTAGAGGAACATCAGGATGCATCAGGAGAAGAGCCAGAAGATCCCCAATATGAGTCTCATTGGTCTGATTTTAATCAGGGCGTGTATGAATTTTCTTCGCTCCTTGTCGCTTTCGTCCAAATAAATGGCGACTATATTAAAGACAACTATACTCAAATGGAGATTGCAGCCTTCGTGGGTGATGAATGCAGGGGACACATGTTCATGGACGATAATACAGAGGATGGAGACCCTTATCCAATAGTAGTGTTATCCGTCTATTACACCGAAGGCGGCGAACCGGTCACTTTTATATTGTATGACCACGCAACAGGGACTGAATATGAGCTCTGCACACCCAATAAGGAAATCTACACGGGAAAAGAAGAGGTAACATTGTATTTTGACTATGATGACGCTTTGGTTCTGAACTTTAAAAAAATCATTCTGAAGGATAAAAACGATATCTCTTTGGAGCAGTATGTGGGCAATTATTACGACGTGCAATTAGAGCGTGTTTTTAATTATGAAGGATGGTGGTATACAATCTGTTTGCCCTTTGATGTTGATCTCACTGATGAGGACAGTCCATTTTATGGAGCTACGGTGAAAACGCTCGAGTCCTCGTGGTTTGATAAGGCTTCTGGCACACTTGAACTCAACTTTACTAAAGACGAGGAAACCATTGACGTAATCTTAGCAGGTAAGCCTTATATCATCAAATGGGAAGGCTGGGAAGGAAGCATTGAAGATCCCATCTTTTCCAATGTGGAAATAGGTTGTTTTGAGCCGGCTGAGATCCGCACCGAGGCAGTCACCTTCAAAGGTCTGTTTGAACCTCTCTACATCGACAGCGATGGCGACAAGACCAAGCTCTACATTGGCGCGGAAAATTCACTTTATTATCCGAGTGAAGAGATGACCATCGGAGCCTTCCGTGCCTACTTCCAGCTGGCAGAAGGACTCACTTGTGGAGATGTTGAAGAAAATTCCATAAAGTCTTTCGTGCTGAACTTCGGCGAAGATAAGACTGGAATTGAAGTGGTGAATGGGCAAATAGCAAATGATAAATCCCTGTGGTATGATCTCAGTGGCAGGAGGCTCAGCGTGAAGCCGACACAGAAGGGATTCTATATCCACGATGGACACAATATTGTAGTGAAATAAATTAAAAGGAAGACAACAATATGAAAAATGCGGTTAAGATAGGGCAAAGCCCAACAAGTTTGAGCTATGCTGAACGTGAGCATTTTGGAGCAACGCTCAAGAAGTCATATAAGAATCCAGAAACCAGAATAATAGGTTTGACCCATCAATGTCAGTTGCTCAATGATTCAAATAAGTTCACCAAAACGGGTGGGAATACCAATCTAAAGTACAAAGGTCCAGGCGGCACGAATTCCGCCCTTGCTCCAGAGTATAACGGTTGGGATGATTGGGACGAAGAATAAGGATGTGAAATCCGATATAGATTGTTACATGTTTCCCTGGCAGGATTTTCATCTTGCTGGGGATTTTTTTGAACGTATGTGAGTTATGATTCACTTTCTTTCATGACAATTTGCTTCTTTTTTGTCTCGACTGGTTCATAATCTCAGACATTTTATCTAAATTTGCACCACTTATAAACATGAAAAAACGATGAGGACGATTCATTTGCCAAACAAAAGACGTGTTTCCATGCTGCTGCTGATGGCACTCATGGTGACAACAACGATATGTGCAGCCCAAAGGTCGATGGACGAGATGAGATCCATTGCTTATACTGCTTTCAATCTGAGTGAGACACAGAGCGACCCCTTTGCTGTGCCGTTGCTGGGTGTACGATGCAAGTCCTCCGACCTCCTGGATGCCAGTCTGCTGGAGAATGGCGAAGAGGCGTTCTACGTCTTCTCCTTCACCAACAATGCTCCTGGCTATGTGATTGTGTCGGCTGATACCCGTCTGCCTGAGATCATCGCATACTCAGCCTCTGATACCTTCAGAAAGGACGGATTGCCGGATGCGATGGTCGCATTCCTGCAGACCTTCGTGGAGAAGATGAAGGCTACCCCCAAGAGCTATGTTGCCAAGAAGCGGGCTCGCGGAAAACTCTTTGCGAACAGTCAGTTTGCCTCTGTGGAACCTCTGCTGGGGGAGATCGTTTACGACCAGCGGACTCCCTACAACAGTACCTGCCCTATCGTGGATGGACAAAGGCCGCTGACGGGTTGTGTGGCTACAGCGATGGCTCAGATTATGAAATACTATGAGTACCCTCAAAGGATGAAAGGAAGCCCCATCAGCTACACCACGACGACCAAGAAGATTCCTGTCACCTGGAACTGCACCTCTACGACTTTCAACTGGACGAAGATCAGAGATACATACTCGTACCCTGTGGAGCCCTATACAGCCCAGGAGACGGTAAACAACACAAAGAAGATGTTTTTCACGAGCATGGAATTTGACGAATACAACGATATCGTTCTGAATGAGTTCTGGAATTTGTCGGGAGGGGACTTGGAGTTCAAGGCGCGACCCATCCTGACTGACAGCAAAGGGAATTTCATCCGCCCCGTTCCCATTATTGATCGGTATCAGAATCCGAATCCTTTCATTTCACTTGGCGCAGGATACTATTACTTCAGCTACGCGCTGTATCCCGTCCTGCCTTACAGCATCAGCGACGGAAACTACCGCCTCTACATCGGCATCCAGGAGAAGGGATCCTCGCAATGGTCGCTGGTGAGGAAGATTGACAAAAGCACTTGGTCGGACGAGGAATTCTACCTGACGCTCAAGAAGACTGGAAACTGTTTCACCCTCAGCGGTTCCACGTATAAGTATCCCTGCGGCTATTCCGATGAGGAGGGGGCAGAGGTGGCAAAGCTTCATGCCGCCTGTGGAGCATCCGTAGAAATGGACTATACGGTTAATTCCAGTTTCGCCTACTATGCTGCCGCAGGAAAGGCGCTCATCGAGAATTTCTCCTACGATCCCAGCTTGGAAGAGGTGACTCTCGCTTTTCTGGGAGAGGTGCGCATGCATGAACATCTTCAGAACGAGCTGGCCATCAGGCGTCCTGTCTTCGTGGGCGGCACGTCTCAGGAGAACTATGGCCACGCATTCATCATCGACGGATTCCGCTACGACGGCTCCACTCCTTACTATCACGTCAACTGGGGTTGGGGCGGCGTCTGCAATGGTTATTTCCTCCTCGACAACATGGTGGGGCAGGGCGTGGATTACTCGTATGATTACAGCCTCTATTGTGGCATCCAGCCAGACAATGGAACGGATGAAGGCAAGTCCTTCGGCTGTCTTTCCTATTCAGTCGACAAGTCGGAATATACCGCTGGGAGCACGATGAGATTCAACGTTCCAGAGGGCGCAAAACTGGAGAACGTTTCCTTCCAGTCCTTCACAGGAACGATCAAGGCATACGCCTGTGCTGGAAACATCAGTTACGAGCTGGGCGAAGTCGTCTCTTTCAACAATCTGAAGTCCAGAAACTATCCTATTTATTCCATCACTAAAAACTTTACCATTCCCGCCACTCTTCCAACAGGCACCTATCGCATCGTGATGAAGTCGAAGGAGGCAGGTTCGAATGTGGCGCGAGAGGTCTATTCCCCAGCGAATCCCGTCGTGAAGATCAATGGGACGACGCAGCGGGGAGACGTGAACGGCGACGGTAAACTATCTATAGCTGACGTGACAGCAATGCTGGAACTTTTGAATAAAGGGAAATACGATTCAACTGCTGACATGAATGGAGATGGAATCATCAATATAGCTGATGTGACAGCTTTGGTGAACATTATCATCAAAGGAAACTAATTGAAGTAATGAAGACAACGCATTTTCCGGCATGTTACGTAGAGATATCAGAGGGTGCATCTCTTGGCGTCTCTCCTGGAGTAAAGAAGAGAGCCCCTTTCTATCTGGCTGCCGAGGAGTGGATCGCCAGGAATCTGCCTGCTGACAGCTACCTGTTCACCTGGCAGCTGGGACGAACGGTCGTCATGGGGCGCAATCAGGTGGCTCATCAGGAGGTAAACCTCGATTTCTGCCGCGAGCATCATATCGATGTCATCCGCAGGAAGAGTGGCGGTGGAGCCATCTATGCCGACGAGGGCAACATCATGATAAGTCTCGTCACCCCTCACGCCAGAGTCGAGGATCTGTTCCGCGAGTATGCCGAAACGGTGGCAGGCGCCCTGAGAAGGCTTGGAGCGGAGGCAGAGGTGCATGGACGCAACGATGTCGTCCTGATGGGCAGAGGCAAGGTGTGTGGCAACGCGTTCTATCACATGGGGGAACGTGACGTGATTCATGGAACAATGCTTTATGACACGGATCCCGACCTGTTGCAAGGTGCCCTGCATTCCAACCCTCAGAAACTCAGCGCGAAGGGCGTGCAGAGCGTCAGGGCGAGGATAGGTGTGCTGAAAGGCATGCTGAGGGCTCCTGAGGGCCTTTCTGAGCAGCAGGAGGTGGGATGGCTGCGAGAGGAGCTGCGAGGAATGCTGACGGACCGCTGTATCGTGCTGAAGGAGAGCGACGTGAGAGAGATTGAGCAGCTGGAGCAAACCTACTACGCCTATGATTTTCTCTACGGGAGTTCGGCTCGCGACGAGGAAGTGAGGCAAGCGAGAGTGGAAGGATGCGGCTCCGTTGAGGTGCATTTCCGGCTCAAGGGAAGCATCGTGAGAGAAGTGAGCGTGACAGGCGATTTCTTTGAACTCGCGGACGCCCAGAAGGCTTTCCGGGAAGCTTTCGAAGGATTAATGTTCACCCAGGAGAATCTGGTGGAGGCCATCCGTAGGAGTCATCCTGAGAGGGCTGTCAGGATGCTTACTGAGGAACAACTTATATCATTGATAACCAATACGTAATATTGGTTTACTTAGAGAATTTGATTAACTAACATATAACGAAAGGATTTACTATGTCAGACAAAAGGACTTGCCTCTACGAGAGGCATTTGGCGCAGCATGCTAAGATGATTTCATTCGGAGGATTCGAGATGCCTGTTCAGTATACGGACATTGTGGACGAGCATTTGGCAGTTCGCAATGACTGTGGTGTTTTTGATGTGAGTCACATGGGTGAGGTGCTGGTCTCAGGCCCTGAGGCAGAGCGTTTCGTGCAGCACATCTTCACGAACGATGTATCCGTTTTGGCTACTGGGAACACGATGTATGGCATGATGCTTCACGAGAATGGAGGCACGATCGACGACATCATGGTCTACAAGGAGGCTGACGACCGCTTCTTCATTGTCGTCAATTCTGGTACTCAGGATAAAGACTGGGCTTGGATCGAGTCTGAGGCAAGGAAGTTTGACGTGGTGGTCGAGAACCAGAGCGCCTATTATGGTCAGCTGGCCGTTCAGGGTCCCAACTCTGAGGCTGTCCTGCTGGACGTGCTGGGTTTTGATTGCAAGGAACTGCTGTTCGGAATGTTCAAGAAGCTCGACTGGAACGAAGAGGGGGGAGAAGTGATCATGATTAGCCGCACAGGCTACACAGGCGAGGATGGCTTCGAGATTTTCGGCTCCCATTCCTTTATCCAGAAGCAGTGGGACAAGCTGATGGAGAGCGGCCGTTGCAAGCCGTGTGGGTTGGGATGCCGCGACACGTTGCGTTTCGAGGTCGGACTTCCGCTTTATGGCGACGAGCTCAGCGACGACATCACTCCCATCGAGGCAGGTCTGGGTATGTTCGTGAAGGTAGACAAGGAAGAATTCGTCGGCAAGGAGGCTGTTGCTCGCCAGAAGGCAGAAGGCGTAACGCGCAAGCTGGTGGGCATCGAGCTTGAGGGCAAGGCAATCCCTCGCCACGGCTATGAGGTCGTTGTGGGCGACGAAACGATTGGAACAGTAACCACTGGATACGGCTCCATCTCTGTGGGCAAGAGTATCTGCGTGGCTCTCGTCAAGGTCGAGTATGCTGCATTGGGTACCCCTGTTCAAGTTCGCATCCATCGCAAGCTGCAGCCAGGTGTGGTGGTGAAGAAGAGATTCTACAAGACGTCTTACAAGAAGGCTTGAGAAGCAGATAGATTTTTTCTGACAAAATAAGAATTCGAATATAGTAAAAAAACTTAACAGATTGTATTATGGCAAAGGTAATTGAAGGACTCTACTATGCCGAGAGTCATGAGTATGTAAAGGTGGACGGCGAGTATGGATACATTGGTATCACGGATTATGCCCAGTCCCAGTTGGGTAATGTCGTATATGTCGATATGCCAGAAGTTGACGACGAAGTGACAGCAGGCGAGGAGTTCGGCGCTGTCGAGTCAGTCAAGGCAGCCAGCGACCTGTTTTCTCCTGTTTCAGGTACGGTGGTCGAGGTGAACGAGGCGCTCGAGGATCAGCCAGAGCTTATCAACGAGGATGCTTTCGAGAACTGGATCATCAAGGTAAAGCTGTCCGACCCATCTGAACTCGAGAGCTTGATGAGTGCCCAGGAATACGAAGGGATTTGCGAGTAAAACGCGAGGTGACCTGTTATTTGGAATCAGATATGTACAAATATTTTCCTCACACTTCCGATGATGTCCAGCAGATGCTGGATGTCATTGGGGTCAAGAGTCTCGAGGAGCTGTATGGCGAGGTTCCTGAGGAGTTGAAGCTGAAGGGAGAACTCGATGTTCCCTCTGAGAAATCAGAGCTCGAGGTGCGTCGCATCATCAGCGATCTGGCGAGCCAGAACAAGCCGTTGGTATGCTTCGCTGGAGGCGGCGTGTTCGACCACTACACACCCAGCGTGGTGCCCTTCATCGCCTCGAGGAGCGAGTTCTCGACGAGTTACACTCCCTATCAGGCAGAGATCTCACAGGGTACGCTGCAGTACATCTTCGAGTACCAGACCATGATGGCAGACCTCACAGGCATGGACCTCTCCAATGCTTCGATGTACGACGGCTCTACAGCTACTGCTGAGGCAATGATGATGTGTGTCCATGCAGCCAAGAAGCGCAACAAAGTGCTCATCTCTGAGACTTTCCTCCCTGAAGTGATGCGTGTTGTGGAGACGTATGCCTCCTTCCATGGTGTGGAACTGGTGAAGGTTCCTGCCAAGGATGGCGTGATGGACAAGGCTGCTGCCCTGTCGCTCCTCGAGGGAGACGATGTGGCAGGACTCATCGTGGCGCAGCCCAACTGCTATGGCATCATCGAGGATTTCACCTCTCTCTCTGAGGCTTGCCATGCCCATAAGGCCCTGTTTGTGGTCAATGCGGTAGCAAGTGCTCTGGGTGTGCTCAAGAGCCCAGGAGAGTGGGGAGCTGACATTGCTTGTGGTGATGCCCAGAGTTTAGGTATTCCCATGAACTATGGAGGCCCCTATATCGGCTATCTCTGCACCAAGGAAGCTTTGGTTCGCAAGATGCCTGGTCGTCTGGTGGGAGCCACTACGGATGCTGAAGGCCGAAGAGCCTTCGTGCTCACCTTCCAGGCTCGTGAGCAGCATATCCGCCGCGAGAAAGCCACGAGCAACATCTGTACGGCTCAAGGCTTCATGTGCCTCTATGTGGCTTGCTATCTGAGCCTGATGGGCGAGAAAGGACTTCGTGAAGTGAATGAGCAGAGCTATGCTGGTGCCCATTATCTTCATGACGAACTCCTCAAGACAGGCAAGTTCGAGGAAGCCTTCCGTTCATCGCAGCCCTTCCTCAACGAGTTCACCCTTCGCCTGAAACACGGCGATGCTGCCCTCATGCGCAAGAAACTTGCCCAGCGAGGCATCCTCTTGGGTGTCCCTGCTGCAGGCATGCCGGACTGCCTCACCATTGCAGTGACAGAGAAGCGCTCCAAGGCAGAAATCGATTCGCTCATCTCTAATATCTTATCGCTATGAACAACGTGTATTATGGAAAACTCATCTTCGAGTTGTCGAAACCTGGACGTGTAGGATATTCGCTCCCCAAGCAGGAGATAAGTGGCTATTCCGTGGATTCCCTTCCTGAAGGACTGAAACGGTCAGAGAAGACGATTCTGCCAGCGTGTGACGAACTTACTGTGGTGCGCCATTACACCAACATGTCGAACAACAACTTTGGTGTCGACACAGGTTTCTATCCCCTGGGTTCATGCACCATGAAATACAATCCCAAGCTCAACGAGGAACTTTGCTCGCTTCCTGGCTTCAACTGTCACCCTTCCGCTCCAGCTGAGTTCGTGCAAGGGAGTCTGAAACTCTATGACGAGGTGCAGAAGACGCTCGCTGAGATAGCTGGCCTCTCACGCTTCACCCTCAATCCCTATGCAGGTGCTCATGGCGAGTTGACAGGCCTCATGATCATCAAGGCCTACCATCAGGAGCGGGGCGATACGGCACGCACGAAAATCATCGTTCCCAACTCAGCTCATGGAACCAATCCTGCCTCAGCTGCTGTTGCTGGATTCAGTGTGGTCGAGGTGAAGAGTCTGCCAGACGGAACTGTCGATGTGGAGGACCTGAAGCCTCTGCTTGGTCCTGACGTGGCAGGCATGATGATGACCAATCCCAACACGTTGGGTATCTTCGAGCGCAACATTCCTGAAATAGCCAGAATGGTCCACGAGTGCGGCGGCCTGATGTACTACGATGGTGCGAATCTCAACCCCATGCTGGGTGTATGCCGTCCTGGCGACATGGGTTTCGACGTGATGCACATCAATCTTCACAAGACGTTCTCCACTCCTCATGGAGGCGGAGGACCTGGGAGCGGCCCTGTAGGCGTGCGGAAAGGCCTCGAGCATCTGCTCCCCAATCCTCAGGTTGTCTGCGATGGAGAAGGGCAATACAGCCTTCAGTGTGGCGACAGGTCGTTGGGCAGCATCTCTCTCTTCCTGGGTAACTTTGCTGTCATCATCCGCGCCTACGCTTACCTCCTCTCGCTGGGAAAGGAGAACATTCCTCTGGCAGGAAAGCTTTCAGTCCTGAATGCCAACTATATCAAGGAGAGCCTCAAGAGCCACTATCTGCTGCCCATCGAGGGACTCTGCAAGCACGAGTTTGTCTTCGACGGTCTGCGGCCTGAATATGGCGGCGATCACCACGATGAGGGACACGCCACCACGCTCGATGTGGCAAAGCGTCTGCTCGACTACGGCTTCCATGCCCCCACCATCTACTTCCCTCTGCTTTTCCACGAGGCCCTCATGATAGAGCCTACGGAAACGGAAAGCAAGGACACGCTCGACGAGTTCATCGCTGTCATGAAGAAGATTGCTGAGGAGGCACGCGACGACCGCGAGATGGTCAGGACAGCTCCCCACGACACTCCCATCCGTCGACTCGACGACGTGAAGGCCGTGAAGGAGCCCAAGTTCACTTTCAAAGACCTCTGATATGGAGACAGGCATCATCATCATAGGAGCTGGCCCAGGTGGCTATGAGACAGCTGTCAGGGCAGCTCGATTGGGGCAGCAAGTTGTTATCATCGAGAAGGACAGGCTGGGAGGAACGTGTCTCAATGCTGGCTGTATCCCTACGAAGTGCCTTTGCCACACAGCCGACACACTCGAAGTGCTTCGTGAACGAGGCATCCAGCTCGATTCTGAGGAACTCGCCAAGGCTGTTGCCCACAAGGACGAGACGGTGGAGCGGCTGCGCTCAGGCATCGCCATGCTCATGAAGACGCCAGGCATCACACTCGTTGAGGGTGAGGCACAGTTTGTCGACACCCATACAGTCAGGGTGAAGACAGAGGAAGGCGAACAGGTTTTCACAGCTCCCCACATCATCATCGCCACAGGAAGTACCACCAAGTTCCTTCCCATCGAGGGAGCCCATGCAAAGGGCGTATTGACATCGACTGAGATGCTCAGCCTCACCTCACTTCCCAAGCGTCTCTGCATCATTGGCGGCGGCGTGATAGGCATCGAGTTTGCCAGCATTTTCTGCAGTTTTGGTGTGGAAGTGGAAGTGGTGGAGTTCATGAAAGAAATCCTGCCGCCCTTCGACCGCGACCTTGCCAAACGTCTGCGCACCTCGCTGAAGAAGCGTGGCATCACGTTCCATCTGGGGGCTGGTGCCAAAGCTATCCACGAGGGTGAACCCATGCGTGTTGACTTCGAGGAAAAGGGTAAGCTCCAGAGTCTGGAGTGCGATATGGTGCTGATGGCTGTGGGACGTGCTGCCAACGTGGGAGCGTTGAATCTCGACGACATAGGCATCAAGTACAGCCCTCGAGGCATACAGGTGGACGAATACATGCAGACCTCTGTGCCAGGCATCTACGCCATCGGCGATGTCAACGGACTTTGTCAGCTGGCCCATGCTGCCACCTTCCAGGGCTACTGCGCCCTCGAGCACATCACTGGTTCCGCTTCCTCCGTCTATCAGGACGCTCTCAAGGTGATTCCTTCCGCTGTCTTCTCCTCTCCTGAAGCAGCGATGGTGGGAGCCACTGAGGAGCAGCTTGCAGAGGCTGGAGTGGAGTACAGGAGCCTGAAATCCTTCTATCGTGCCAACGGGAAAGCTCTCTCGATGGATGCTGACGATGGACTGGTGAAGTTGCTGGTTTCGCCTGACGGCGAGTTGTTGGGAGCCCACATCCTGGGAGCACACGCCAGCGACCTTATCCACGAGCTTGCCCTGCTGATGCGCATGGGTGGCAAGGTGGATGACTTGGCTCACACAGTTCATGCCCATCCCTCGCTCAGTGAAATCGTCCTGGCCGCATCTGAGGCCTGAATGCAATGAATTAAAAGATTAAGTTTCTGAAGTAGTTAAGTAGTCAGTAGTCAGTAGTTAAGCCGATACTGTTTGTCAGTTATCGTCATCGTCATCGTCATCGTCATCGTCTTCGTCGTAAACTATTGGCTTAACTACTGTCCGCAGGACGAGCGAAGCGGTATCTGCTTAACTACTTAGTTACAAAAGAAAAATATACAAGCGAAACTTCAGTTAAAAGATTACCTTCATGCACTTCCTTTCGATTGATATTGTACGCCGCGTGTCGAGGCTGTTTCTGCTGACACTCCTTTTTGTACAGTTTTTTCATCCACTCAAAGCTACCTCGCAGACACTTTCCTGCTCGCCTGCGGACCATGGGAAGGCGCTCGTCAATCCAGGGATGGGGTGGCAACTTTATTACTACTCCAACGTCCTGGCGAACTACGGCTCTCGGCTTGCACCTGAGGATATCGTCGAGGAGTTTCCAGGCATGAGTACCGTCTTCCTGCGTCTGCCCTGGAGTTTTCTGGAGCCAGAGCGCGACAAGTTCAACTGGGAGATTATCGACACCCCAGCGCAGCGCTGGCTGCAAACAGGCAGGAAAGTGGCTTTCTGCGTTTCTGCCACAGAGAACTGGACGCGCCAGGGCACTCCCCAATGGGTTTTCGACGAGGGTGCGAAATTCTATACCGTCAACGGCTTCCTCGAGGTCGATTACGACGATCCCGTCTTTCTCAAGGCAGTAGAGCATTTCGTTGAGAAGATGGCAGAGCGCTACGATGGCAACCCTGATGTGGCCTATGTGGCGATAGGACATTTCGGCATGTGGGGCGAGGGCCATACGGAGGTGACGACTCCTGTCCACCACAAGTCGTGGGGCTACGAGACCCAGAAGAAGTACATCGACATCTACACCAAGCATTTCCATCGGACGCAGCTTTGCCTTTCCGACGACTATGCAGGTCACGACAAGCCAGGAAGCCGTTTCCCCATCATCGACTATGCTTTCAGCAAAGGCGTTACCCTGTGGGACTGCAGCATTCTCGTCCAGCCCTATCCGCGTTGCTGGTACCATAGCGAGATGGCACAGCTTTTCTGGCCTACGATGCCCGTCATCCTCGAGCACGAACACTATGGTGGCAGCGTGGGGCGTGGAGCGTGGGACAAGGAGTTGCTGCTGAAAGCCATCGAGGACTACCATGCCTCCTACATGTCCATCCACTGGTGGCCGCGTGAGGAGCTGGAGGCTAATCGTGACATCATTGACCGAATCAACCTGCGAATGGGTTACAGAATCCACATGACAAAGGCACAATGGCCTGCCGTCATACGCAAGAACGAGTCGTTCCGCATCCAGAGTGCGTGGCAGAACGTGGGTGTGGCTCCTTGCTACGGCGGAGGCTATCCCTGCTTCACAATCAAGAACAGTCAGGGCGGCATCGTGGCTGTGCTGGTCGATACAGGATTCAACGTGAAGGACCTGCA
>CAMKMK010000040.1 GCA_946413885.1 uncultured Prevotellaceae bacterium | reverse complement strand
GCGGATCCTTAAAGGTCGCCTTGGTGTTCCATGCAGAGACACCGATGTGAATGGGGTTCTTTGTTTCCTGAATCTTTACTTCAGGGAGTTCCCATTCCATTTCGCTGTTTATGAGACGCGTACCAACATGAGTAGAAAAAAGTTGCTGCACCCAATAGCTGGGTGTCCCAAATGCATCGCTTGAATTGAAATGGATCAAATCTGTTGGCCAATTGGAAGCATTGTTGTTGACAAAGAGAGGAGCGTAGGAATTCATCTTGACGATGTCGCTGTTGTGCTCCATACCAATCATATAGACAGCCTCACCCAAAGCAGCATTCATATTGCCAACTTTGCCGAATTGTGAAGTAACAGCATATTCTCCAACATAAACGCCAGGTCCCTTGCGATCGTAATTGTCGTATTTGTTGAAAGCATCAGCAAACCAAGAAGGATTTCGGTAGTAATGCTCATCCACCAACTCCACGGGCTCCTGACTTCTCCAGCTGGGCCAGTCAGTGCCCCATGCCTGTACGTTACCCACGCACTTTATGTTGGGATACTTAGCTTTTATGGCATCATAGAAAAGGCGATAACGTTCAAAGTAATGATCGCTCATGTCCGAGTTGTCGTCAAACCTGTTGTTGCTATTCTCGTTTCCAATTTCCAGGTATTCAATATTAAAAGGTTGGGGATGACCATTATCAGCTCTCATCTTACCGAATTTGGTGGAAATGTCTCCATTAGCGTATTCCAAAGCATCCATACATTCTTGAATCCAAGGCTCCAGTTGACTGACGGGAGTTACTCCTCCGTGCCAGATGCCTACATTGACCACATAGAGAGGCTTTGCACCAATGTCTTCTGCAAGTTGCAGGAATTCGTGGAAGCCGAGGCCGTCACTCGTCCAATATTTCCAGTTCGCATTATAGTGACCAGGACGTTTCTCGATAGGTCCTATCGTGCGTTCCCAATGGAATGCATTCGTGGAATCACCTTGTCCTTCCACGTAACATCCACCAGGGAAACGCATGAATTGCGGTTTCATCTTAGCCAACATTTCAGCCAATTGAGGACGGCAACCGTTGGCGCGGTTTTTATAAGTGGGAGGAAACAGACTTACCACATCCATCTCGATGGTTCCTGTTCCACTCATTGTCAGTTGGAAAGAGGCTTGGGAATCATTCATCATAGGGACGAGGGTGCCCTCCAGCTTCTGCCATTTCTTGCTGAGTTTTCCCCTCAGGGTAGAGGAACCTAACGTGGTTCCATCCTTGGAAACTAACGAGGCCGTTAATTTACCTGGCTTTCCATTGACGACACGAACCCACAAGGATAGGGAGTATTGCTGGCCCGCAACACAATTGATGCCCCAGAACCCTTCGTTTGTGGCACCTCCACCAGGATTCGTCACACTCAGAAGTGCAGCATGAGCCTGTGCTTCGTTAAGCATGTTTTCTATGGTACGTTTTAGGGTTGTACCTTGCCCGATGGTACCCCACGACATTGCTTCCTCAGAGTTTTCTGGATTGGGACCCGCAGGGTGCGGACCATCCTCTTCGAACGAACGGTTACGGATCAGTTCAGCATAGATCCCGCCATCTGCCGCATGGTTGATGTCTTCGAAGAAAATGCCGTAAAGTACGGGACTGATGGCTATACCTCGATTGTTGACATCGATATCGATGTTTACTTGGGCAGTTATTCTACCCAGACAGGTTGCCAGTAAAAAAAGGAAAAGGTTTCTTTTCATGATGCGTCACGGAGATTATTTATTCAGATTCCTGTACAAATATAGTAAAAAAATCTGAGACATCTCCTATGAAAAGAGATAAAAATCTATTTCCAGCAAGTTTTGTTATTCCCCCAAAAGGTGAATAAACTATTTCTCAGCAAGTCGCTTCAACAATTCGATGGTTACTTGCCAGATATGTTCTACGGTGGAGAGTTCTACCCGTTCCGAAGGACTATGAGGCTCAACGATTCTGGGACCGATAGAGGCGATTTGGATACCTGGGAACTTCTGCACGTAGTATCCTGCTTCCAGCACAAAATGCATGGCGGCTTTTCGTGGGTGGAATCCCAGTACGTCTTGGAAAGTTTGATCCACTAACTGCATGAACTCTGAATTTTCATCTTCCTGCCATGCGGGTGCCTTCATGATAATCTTACAAGCAGCATCCTGTTCAAAAACTATGTGCTGGATTTTCTGTATAAGTCCCTGCATCTGATTGTCAGAGAAACTTCTGGAGTGGGTAAAGAAATCGAAATAGGCTTTCTGTTGTTTCAGGAGGCCCAGGTTGGAACTTGTCTGCACCACCTTGGGCATGTCTGTACGCATCTTCAGCACACCGTTGGGGAGACTCAGGATAGTATCCATGAAACTGATGAGATCCTCGGGTGCAATGAAATCATCGACAGGCTTCCCCTTGGTAATGCTCAACTTGAGGTTAGGGTCAGTCTTGCTGTAGGGCTTGATGGCTTTGCTGAAAGCCGCCTTCAGAGAAGACTTCATCTTGTCGATGTTTTTCTCTGGTAGAATCAGGCTGGCACGTGCATAATTAGGAATGGATGCAGCAGCATTGCCTCCCTCGAAGGAATGGCAGGACCAGTCGGTGATTTGCTTGTTCATCTTCGTCAGGATCTCTGCCAACAAGAGGATAGCATTGGCTCTGCCTTTGTTGATGTCCACACCAGAATGTCCACCCAGACCGCCCGTGATAGTCACGTCATAGAAGGTGGAGCCCAGCGGTGTCTTCAGCCTTCGTGCACGCATACCTATCTCTTGAATACATGCTCCTGCGGCAGCAACCGTGATTGAGTCATACTCCTCAGAATCCAGATTGATGACCTTGCGTCCCTTGATGAAGTCCGTAGCCAACGCTTCAGCTCCCGTCATGCCATCTTCCTCGTTCGTGGTGGTCAACACTTCCAAGGGACCATGTACGATGGTGTCGTCCTGCAGGATAGCCAGCGCCATAGAGAGCCCTATGCCATTGTCGGCACCTAACGACGTCCCGTCGGCACGCATCCATCCGTCCTCGATGATGGGTTTGATGCTGTCGTGTAGAGGATCGAATTCCACTCCCTCGGCTGACACACAAACCATATCCATGTGGTTGAGCAGAACGATGGGTTCGGCATTCTCGTAACCTGGGGTGGCAGGTTTGCGAATCACTATGTTGTTTTCTTTGTCACGCTCGTATTCCAAACCAAGTTTTTCAGCAAAGCGTGTCAGGAAAAGAGCCACTCTGTCTTCATGATGAGATGGTCTGGGGGTGCGGTTCAGTTGTCTGAAAATTTTGTAGACAGCGTCCACAGAGGGTACATTTGTCATTCTGAAATTTCTTTTTGGAGGATTCTTGCTGTTTTTCTAATGTGCAAAGATACGCAAAATCTTTTCATTATCCTAAAAAAACAAGCGAAAAAAACTCTGTGGGGGAAAGAAAGTGCCGATAGAAAAAAACAAGGTGCCGAATCCGACACCTTGCCTTTAATCATGGACCCTTCGTCCGATAGTTTCTTCTGCTTATCTTCCGCCACGGCGGCCTGAGGTGGTCGTGCCCGTTGAACGGCTGCTTGAGCTGCTGCTCGAACGAGTGCTTGTGCTGCTCGATGTGTTGCTCTGCGTCGTCGTACTGGTGCTGCCTGAGCGGTTGCCGCGAGTCCCCGTTGTGGTGGTTCCCTGACGGCGCGTGGTAGTGTTCTGCTGAGGCTGCGTGTTCTGCTGAGGCTGGTTGCGGTTGTTGATCTGAGGCGAGTTCTTGTTGCCGCTCACATCGCGATACCGTTCATCCTGCGTACGATTGTTCTGGTTAGGATTCTTGTAGTTGTTGTACACGATTGGTTGATTGCGTTCCTTCAGATTTGTGCCAAAGTCATTCTTCAGGTTGTGACCAAACATTTGGCTGCCCATGATGTGATGATGATCGGTATAGTGGTCAAACCCACGATAGCGGTCGGTATAGAACCCTGTGGAGAAGTGTATTCTGCTGTGTCCTCCATCATAGATCTTGAAGTGAGAAGGAGCATCGAAGAAGTAGAAATTGTGGTTGCTGTAGGTTGTGTAGATGCGCAGCGCCCACTTGCTGCCCGTACTGTAGATGGGACGATAGAAATAATCCGATGCGATGAACTTGCTGTATTGGTAATAGGATAGCACGAAGCGCATGTCATCGTTGCGGTCGTCCAACAAGCGATAATACTGGTAGATGGCATCGCGATAGCCGTAGACAACATCGTCCATGATGTAGTTGGCGGCTCTGATGAAGTCATAGTTGATTTCGTAGCAGTCATCATACTGTTGAACCGTCAGGTCCAGTTCGTATGCCATACGGTCCGTCAGGAATCTTGCGCTCTTGCGGATCTTGGACTTGCTCATAGCCATGCAGCTTCCAGCTACAAAGACCATCAATAGGGTAAAGAGTAACTTTTTCATAATATTTCTCCTTTAAGTGGTTTACTGAGGGCAAATTTAGTCTCTTTTTGCGTTCCTTCCAAGAAGTTTCCCTTTTTTGTGAAAGGAAAATCCCTATTCTGTTTCCCGTTTCCCTATTTGGACGTTCTCGTCGCAATTTTAGTTCCCTCTCATTTTTTTCTTGTTCCAGAAGCATCAAATCGAGTAAAAAGAAGTAACTTTGTGGCATCATAGCATTAGAAATCATTGAATTGATGAAAAGAAATACCCTTTATTCCGTTTTATGCGGGTTGACCATCTTGGTCACTCTTCCTGCCCATTCGCGCGGGGCTTATCTCTTTGCCCACATGAAGGATGCCGATTATGGAGCACTCTATTATTCTGTTTCTTTGGACGGCAAAAAGTGGACTACCCTTAACGGCTACGAACGTATCGCGCCTGAATACTACGGCCATCCCAATATCGTGAGGGGAGGAGATGGTGTCTATTATATGATCGCCGTGAGTCGTAAGCCAGTAGGACGGCTCCATACTCCTATCCTTTATTATTCGAGGGATTTGATCACGTGGAAGACACGCAATCTCGACAGGAATGCTTTCGACAAAGTATCAGAGATAGGATATCAGAACGAAGATGGTTTCATTGGTGCGCCCAAGTTGTTTTATGACAAGGGAAGCAACCAGTTTATCATCACATGGCATGCATTTCGTCCTGGTACAAAGGGCGATGAACTGTGGGAATCCATGCGTACTTTCTATATGCTGACTTCCGACTTCCAGTCTTTCACTTCCCCTGCCCGTCTGTTCCACTTTACGGGCGAGGATGCTCAGATGGCTACCATCGATGCAACCATTGTCGAGGATCGAGGCACTTACTATGCTATCATCAAGGACGAGCGGTGGCCTCGTACATCACCTACGGGGAAGACGATTCGAATTGCTCAGTCAAAGCATCTGACGGGTCCCTATTCCAATCCAGGTCCCTCAGTTACTCCTGCGTGGCGCGAGGCTCCTACAGTCGTTCCTCAGCTGAAGGGTTCCGGCTGGAGCATCTATGCCGAGGAATATCCCCAGCAGTACAACCTTTTTCAGGCTCCCTCTCTTTCTTCCGAAACATGGATGCCTGTAGGTATTGATGCCCCAGAGCGTGGTCGTCATGGGTGTGTGATCAGAATCAGCAAAAAACAGTATAAGCGAATCGTGAAAGCATTCCCATAGATTCCTTTCCTCATGAAAATGTTACTTTGTTCCTTTGTTACTTCTGAGATCTGAGAGTGTCTTTCCTTATTGAATAAGGTAATAATAAATAGTGCGCTATTATATATATAATGAAGGGAAAGAACCTGAGAGTGGCGAAAACGACAAAGTAACAAAGTAACAAAAGGACATTTTGCCAAAGAAATCGGAGTAATCAGAGTTCTCCGAGTACTCCGATTTTTCAGACAACACATTCTTCCCGCAAAGACAACGTGTTGAAACCTCAAAGACAACACGTTCTTCCTGCAAAGTCAACACGTTGTGTTTTTCAAAAGGAGGAGTTTCCTATGTCGATATAACGTAATAACGTGATTAAGAAGACTTTAAAGGGAAAGTCCTCTTCTGCGGAAAGCGCTTGGCAAGATTGGGTTACCAGATGTCTTCAGGTGTTTCAGGATTGTCGTAAACCTCCTTGGCGCAGTACTCCAGATAGTCCATGTAGAGATAGAGCGTGATGTCGTTTATCACGGTCTTGAAGCGGATGTAATAGGTCTCATCAGGATCCATCGTCTGCCGCACGATGATGCGTCGCGAGTTGAGTTCGCTGGCACGTGCTGGTTTGCCTGATCCTGGTCCTCCTGCATAATGGATGGAGGAGCCCTTCATGAAGCCCTTGTTACGCAGTTGCTTGTCGATCTCTGCATCGTAATCCTCGTCGCCCGTGTCGGGTTCCCATCCCAAGAAACTGGGGAAGGAGAGAGTGGTCGTATTCACCGTAGTGGGGCCGATGCGCAAATCCAGAGGGATACCCTGCACAGCCAGCTTGTCCTTATCCTTTCCCCAATAGAACTGGGCGATAACTCGACGTTTTCCCGTATTGTTGACGGCATAGCGTATCTCATAGGTGCTGCGCTTGGGAACGGGTGGAAGACGGAATATCACATCCTGAAGGCCGCGAATGGTAAACTCGTCGCCATCGTAGTTGAGCCAACCATTACCCAGACCTGTCCAGTAGAAGAACTGGGTGTCGTCAGAGATTTCTACATCCTCCAGGTAGCGGTATTCGGAAGTTACAGGGATACGCACATTCATGTGCCTGACATCCATGATGGGCGACATGCGTATGTCATTGTTGATGAACTCAGGTAACATAGCGGTTACGTCCCAACGGATGCGGTTTCCTACCATGCTGTTGCGGGTCTTTTCATCATAGACCAACAGTTTGTTGATGGGGTAGAGCATTCCGTTTCGCACGTTGTTCTCGCCTACGAGATTGGGGGCTCCAATGCGGATTCCCTCTTTGTCAGGGTCGCAACTCAGTTCGTGGTAGTTTCCGTGACGACCATTGTCGAGGTTGGGGAAGCGGTTCAGGAAGATGCCGTTGCTCTCATGACTTTCATAAATCTTCAGCAGGCGGCGGTGTCCCATCGTGGTGTAGAACTCGCTCATCGCAACGCCTAACGTACCTGTGCCAGGAACATAGCCCACTTCGTTGTAGTGATAGACGAGATGGTCTGTGGTCAGTCGCTCAGGCAACAGGTGATAGGTGACGAAGCGGTTCAGCAGGTTATCTTCTTCGGTGTAGTTCTTGTTGCGTTTGGCTTCAGGATAGATGTTGTTGGCTTCCAGATACTGCACGACATCGTCCACAGTAATGTCCAAAGGCTCTTTTCCTATCAACTGGCGCCAGACGCTGTCGGTCTCAGCGAAGTAGGTGAAGCCGTAATAGCGATGCTCAGGCGTACAGAAGCCTGGTGCCGGCACCAGAACGGATCCTGCCACGTGGATAGGCTGGATGCTCTTTATGATTTCGCCCCTGAGGAATTTGTCCTCGTAGACATAGTCAGTATGCATCTTCAGCGTATCTATCAGACCTGCGGCCATAGCGAGAAGAGAAGCTACGTAGAAACCTTCCTTCTGATCCTCCACATAAGTTGTGAGCAGGTGTCCCAGGGTATTGTTGGAAGGACATACAACGGCGTTCATCGAATGGAGACAACCGTTGTGCAGAGGGATATCGTGGTTACGCTCGTCCATTGGAGCATCATTGATCAGAAAGACTCCATCGCCCTCGTTTCTGTTAGGCTGATGCACCACGAGACGTCGGTCATACATGTTGGCTCTGGGAATCTCGGCATCCTGCTGCACAGGGAAGGAGGTAGTATAGTAAGTCATGTCATCACCTCCGTCTATGATGCTGTTGTAGGCGATGACTTTGAGAATGGAGTCGAGCGTCAGGCTGTCGCGGAAGCCGTCCCAACTGGGTTTGTCGATAATGTCGCAAATCACCAGCGTGTCCAAATAGGCATTGATGGCATCGTTGGTGGGAGCGAAGACGGTATAGTGGCCGCGTGCCGAGAGCAGCTGCCCCAGCGTCGTGGCACTTATTGGACTTACGGGCACCTTAAAGAGGATGTCCGTGTAGGTACTGTAAACGTCCGCATGCTTCTTCAGATAGTCTGTGACGGTTTGTTCCTTGAAGACGTAGCGTGCAGAGGTGTCAACTTCCTCCTTGCATCCAATGAGGATGAGGAGGCTCATGCAGAGAAGGATAATTTTTTTCATCATAACTATATGTTTTTCAATTTTTCATGTATTTCTTTCCATTCTGAATATAGATTCCATGACGTGGAGTTCCTGTCAAGCGATGTCCTTGCAGGTCGAATATGGGCGAAGCGTGTTGGTCAGGTTCTTGCCTTGCGGCCATAATGCCTGTCTCGTTCTTGATGTAGAAGGAATGATCGACGGTAGCGCTCCAGCCTGCATTGGACTGGTTGATGGCCCGTATGGTGACCCATCCTTTCGTGTCTTGGAGAAGGTCGAGAAGGTTGCCTCCATCGTATAGTTGGGCTGTGGGCGTTGGGTTGCCCGATGAACTTGTCACCCAAGAAACAGGATCGGAAAGGTCGGTGGTGTAGAGGATTCGGCTGGTGCCCGAAAGGGTCAACACATCCTCTCTCGTCAGGCTGTCGTTTAGAACTGCTTCCCCATTAACAAGAAAAGTGGGAGCATCTTCCTTTGGGAACCATCCTTTGCTTTTCAGCTGACTGATAACGGTGGCAGTACGGGTGGGGAAAAAGCTGGTGAGGAGTCGTTGCCGTTCAGGCAGATAATGCCCATCTACAGAATAGAGTTCACCCTTGCTGCTGTAAGGATGCACGTCACGCCGGTAATCTCCCCATCGGGCTGCCTCGTCGTAAACGGCAAGAGAAATGGAATTGTAGAGACTGTCCCACAACTCTACCGCTTTCTTCTCTGTTAGCAACCCGTCGTGTGTCAGATGCTTATAAGCTCGATCCATATAACGGTGCAGGAAAGTGCGGTTCTTCATCAGGTTGAGGAAGATGTAGGTAGGGCAGCCTTTGTTGTTGATGTCCAGAACGTTTCGACTGGCACTTTGGAAAGTTTGTTCCGTATCCCAGCAGATGAATTGGAATCCTCGGTTGCCGCGCTCACGATTACGCACGGCTATCCAGTTGTGGTGATCCCAGTCAGCATTGCCGCCATATTGGTTGATGAGCATGTAATCAATCAGATTGTCCACATCGAGGAACACTTCAGGTTCAACAGCGTCACTCACAGGAAGCTGGCCCAGAAGTGTGAGGTATATCTTGTTGTCGGAAGCCTTTTCGCTCAGACTAACCAACTGATTCCATTTGTCCAAACTACCTTCGGCTGCCTCCAAATAGTCCTCGCGCTTAATGATGTCGTAATCTGACTTCTTCCCTCCCAAATGTTCTCGACAATAGGTCTCGTCGATGCGCTCAGTCAGATTGTAGAGTCCCCAGTACAGGCCATTCAGGAAGACGTGAACATAGATGCCATCGCTGGTGCTATATCCCATTCTCTTCTGCATGCGTCGAGCCCATAGATCACGCTCGTACTGGGCCTGCTTTCGTTGAGTAGCATCGCTGTGTGTCCACGAATAGTTGTAGAAAGTCCTGACGATGAGGGAGTTGAACTCTGAAATATTCTCTTGCCCATAGATGGGATAGTCGAGCACATTGGGACCATATTCGTCCTTGAAGACCAGGCGGAAGGAATGCTTGGGGTTCTTCTCAGGCACGCGACCCTGGCCACCGTGCATCTTGATGGCGCAGTTTACTGTTAGGTCAAAATTTTGATTACCTCCTATCAGTTCCACAGAGGCGGGACGTTCCCATCCACGACCATTACTTTCCGAAGTCCCTGTGTAGATATAGATGCCGCCTGTATTGGGGTCTTTAGTATGATTGAAAAAGTTGTTTTTGTCGGATATAATAGAGAGAATGGGCAGGGAGTAGAATCCTTCTACTATCTTGGGAGCCAATTGCGGGTCTGACGTCATGTCGGGATCCATCTCGTAATCAGCGATGGCTGTTCCGCTCATTGAGGTGTACTTGCCCCAGGTGGATGGATAACCTGTGGGGGTATTGGATTGCTTTAAAACATCAGTTGGGAAGATATAGGAAACGGTGTTGATGTCGGATGTCCGCTCGCCATTCTTGAACTCAGCTGCCCGCAGAATGGTGGTGGATTGTACTATCGTGGAACTGGTGCTGTAGAGTTTGCTGTTGATTGTTGGTTCGCTGCCGTCGGTGGTAAATCGGATCTCTGCATTAGCATCGCTCTTGGTGATTTTCAACGAGAAGCGATTCTTGTAGAGTCCGTGGGGCTTGCTGAACTTTGGCTGGGATAGCAGAGGTGCAGCAGCCATGATGAGCAGCGCGGAGAGAAAAAAATTCTTCCTTACCATATATCTTCAGGTTCCTCAGGATTATCGTAAACCGTCTTGGGGCAGAATTCCAGACCATCCATATAGAATTCGGCGGTGGTTCTGTCCAGAACGCTCTTGAACTTGATGTAGTAGGTCTTGTCGGGATCCATTGTTTGACGAACTATCACATGACGTACAATGTTGCTGCTCGCATTTACACGAGAGTTCAAGGCGGCATTGAGTCGGTCGATGGATTTCTCGCCTTTCAGGAATCCTTTGGCATGCATCTGTTTATCGGTTTCAGCGTTATAGTCTTCGTCGTCTGTGTCGGCTCTCCATCCTGTGCGCGGATCCTCGCCTCCCATAGTCAGGTCAACTGGAATGTCCGCAACGGGCAGATTGTCGGGATCGGTGCCGAAATAGATTTGGGCAACTCCACGATTCCCATTTGACAGGACTCGATAGCGTATCTCCCACGTACCGCCCGTTGGGAAGGGAGGCAGGCGGAAGACAAGTTCCCAGCGTCCCACACACTTAATTTCGTCAGCACAATAGGAACCCCAGTTGTGGCCGTAGCCATTACAATAGACAAAGGTTGAGCCTTCGTTGATGCTGAAGTTCTCTAAATATTTGTATTCCAAATCATCAGGAAAGTGAACCCATCCGTGAATGGGATCGCTCAAAGGAATACAACGAATGTCGTTGTTCATGGCTTCCTGGAACCAACTCATAGCATCCATACGAATGCGTTGCTTTCCCAGATTATTGCGGACTTGTTGGCTATAAGCCAAAGGCTTGTCTATGCTGTAGATATAGCCGTTGATTCCGCTGTGGCTTTCCATCGTCGGATCATCGGTGTAGATGCGGTTGCCTACTTTGTCATCATCGCACCCTATCTCGTGACCAGTTCCTCGGCGCCCGTTGTCCACGATGGGGAAACGGTTCAGGAAGATTCCTCCTGCCTCGGGACTCTCGTAGAGTTTCAGCAGTCGGCGTTTGCCCATTGTGGTGTAGTATTCCATCACAGGGATGGTATAGTTCTTGCTGTATCTGTAGTCATAGCCAAACTCACAATAGTGGAAGATGAGGCGATTGGGAGCACATTTCCATCCGATGACGTGATATGTAGTCCATTGGTAGAGCAAGTTATTGTAATCGCGATAATTGGTGGTGGCTTGGAATTCAGGATAATATCCCTGTTGCTCTACCCATTGCTGCACGTCGGCAGGCGAGATGTCCTGAGCAGGTTTGCCTAACTGCTCCTCCCAGAACTCATCAGGCTCAGCAAAGATAGTGAACCCATATTTGCGATGCTCAGGAGTGTAGGAATAACCGGTTTCTACAGATGCCATTCCATTTGCTGGCATTTTTTCTCGGATGAGGCCTGATTGGTAGAGTTTCTCATAGCGCTCGTCGCGAATCTTGGACAATGTGTCCATCAGTCCGCAGACATCGCAGAGTTTTGCCATCACGAGGAAGCCTTGCTGTTCCCCTCGAATGTACTTGGTCAGGACACCTGCCAGCGTGATTTCTTCGGGAGCGATGACATTTTCCATCTGATGAATGAATCCATTGATGGCAGGGATGTCGCGGTTTCGAACGTTGACGGCGCAAGTTCGGTTGATGTAAATGCTGTCGGGACTTCCTTCGGGATAATAGACGGTGAGTTTCAGGTCATTCATGTTCGCCTGAGGGAACTCTCCGTTATTTTCTTCGGGGAAATCGAAGGTCTGCATACCTTCCTCGTCATCCCCATTGTCGATGATGCTGTTATAGACGATAACCTTTCGGATAGAGTCCAGTTTAAGGCTATCAGAGAAAACATCCCATGAGGGGGCAGAGATGAATTCCTTGTCAGTCAGTTTCTGGAGATAGTCTTGAATAGCTTCGTTGGTTGGTGCAAAGACCGTGTAATTGCCTCGCGCACTAAGTAACTGGAATACGGAGGATTCACTTCGTTCGCTGACGGGCACAATTTTCAGCAGTTCGGTGTACTGACTGTATTCCTCGTGTTTTTGCAGGTAGTCGGTAATGGTAACTTCCTTGAACACGTAGCGGGCCGATTTGTCTATCTCCTCTGTGCATCCCGATAAAATCAGGGTACTTACAAGCATCAGGAATATACTCCTTCTCATGGTGATGTTTTTTAGGGGGATTCTGATATAGTTGTAATAAGGTAAGTGGTAGCGACAAGGGCCTCTTGACGCTACCACTTTATGAGAACTGTGAAGTTATTTCTTGATGAATACTTTGCGTCCACCAGTAATGTAGATGCCAGAGGTCTGAACCTTCTGAATCTTCTGACCCATCAGGTTGTAGACGTTGGTGTCTGCAGTCTTGGTGTCGCTTGCAATACTCTCGACAGCAGTTGAAGCTGGGAATGGGATAGCCAATTCTCCTGCCTGATACCACTGGGCAGTCTCTTGACCTTCATTGAGCAAAGCGAGTGCCTCACCGTTGGCAACCTGCTCAGCAGTAATCTGAACAGCTCCTTCGTTTACTTCTCCATAAGGATTCACGAAGTATACATTCTCGCAAGTTACGTTTCCAGGATTGCGGGCAATAACGTAGGGATTACCCTGAGTGGCATCCACCTCGATGCTTCCTGCGAAGAGAGAGTTGCGAACGGTAGATTTGCTTCCAGACCATCCGATGAAGGCTGCGCTGTTGTAGCTGTCACCAGTGATGGTACCTGAGAACAGACAGTTCTCGATGATTGTTCCATCAGCACTTCCACGACCAACCAGACCAGAGATGGCACCATCGCCTCCCTGTGTACTGATAACGTTCACTGAACTCCAGCAATTCTGCAATGTACCAGCGAAGCTCTCTCCTACGAAGGGACCTACCTTGTTGAAGGCTGTGTTCAGAGTTCCGTCGAGGCGGAGGTTCTTGATGGTACCTGTCAGATAGCGAACGAATCCGTAGCTGCTGCCCGTTGCTGTCAGATTGATGGTGATGGTGTGGTTCTGGCCATCCAGGATACCAGCATAGCGTACCTCTGATGAACCGATGGCAGGGAATTCTGTCTCGGTCAAGTCGATGTCAGCAGTGATTTGGGCATTGAGGTCAGTCTCACCGCCATTTACCTTAGCAGCAAACCAAACGAGCTGGTCTGCATTGCTGATCTGATAGTAGCCATCTTTCAGTTCTGCCATACCAGGATCAGCTGCACCACACTTGGTGCACACACCGTTTACGAAGTCGTGCTTGTCGATGGTGGTGCAAGGAGTATTGGCATAAGATACGTCGCTGCCTTCCTTGGGAGTGATGCCATCGCAACTCAAATCGCCATGAATATAGACGGTGCTTCTGTTGAGGAAGGGCACAGGAATCTCATCCGTTCCTATGGTCTGAGTCCATTGGATGTCCTTCTGATTGCCGTTCAGCAAGAAACAGATTTCGCCGGTGGGTAATTGCTCAGCTGTTACCTGTGTGGTGTTCACGTTCGCTATCGTGCCGTTGGGGTTCACGTAATAGCAATTCACGCAAGCACCGTTCGAGTTGCCTGTATCATGACGTGCTATGGGGCGTGCATTTCCTTGAGTTTGATCAGTATCGAACATGGCAGTCACCAGACAGTTTTGGATGTCGATCAGGTTGGCGCACCATCCTACGATACCGGCACAGTTGTATGATACACCGTTTATGTCGCCTGTGAAGGCACAGTTGCGGATGAGATTTCCATCGGCGCTGCTACGTCCTGCAA
>CAMKMK010000039.1 GCA_946413885.1 uncultured Prevotellaceae bacterium | reverse complement strand
TCCGAGTACTCTGAGTCATCGGAAAACTCTGAGTGGCTCCTTAGGAAGTGGGGATTTTCGTGGATAAGACCTCCTATATATATAATAAGGTACGGAAAGGAATTGTATAATGCGAGGAAATCTCTGATAAATTTGGATTTCTGCTTACTTACTTGTAATTTTGCAGTATGAATCCGCATGAGTTGATCCATAGGTATTATGCTGACAATCCTGAGCTGGAGCAAATTCTGCTCAAGCATAGCGAGGATGTGGCTCAGAGGGCGCTGAGGATTGTGGATGCCCATCCTGAGTTCCATGTTGACCGTCATTTCCTCTTCGAGGCTGCCATGCTTCATGACATAGGCATTCTCTACGTGGACGCTCCCAGCATCTTTTGTTATGGGACAGAGCCTTACATCTGTCACGGCATTTTGGGGGCGGAACTGCTTAGGAAGGAAGGCCTTCCTGCCCATGCTCGCGTGGCTGAACGGCATACGGGAACTGGTCTCACGCAAGAGGAAATCCTGCGTCAGTCCTTGCCTCTGCCAGCTCGCGACTTCCTGCCAGAGACGCTGGAGGAAAAGATTGTCTGCTATGCCGACAAGTTTTACTCGAAATCCCACCTGGAAATCGAGAAGACGCCAGAACAGGTGATGCGAAGTCTGCAGAAATTCGGTCTGGAGTGTGTGGATAAATTTTGGGCTTGGATGATTGAATTCGAGTGAAAAAAATATAATAAACCTTTTTGCTCTATGTACTCTCGTCATATTTTCGTACCTTTGCAAATTGGTAGAAAGTATACATACTCTTGAAGGCTAAACTCGTCATCATCCTGATGGCCTTTTTTACGGTCATTTCATGGGCTTCCAGACCTACGGGAGCCTACCTTCCCCTGTCACCTGAGGATGACGATTCCCTTCGTGTGGATTCTCTTCGCGCTCTTCCTGCTGACAGCACGACAAAAGACTCTCTCTCGAAGGACAGCGCCGTCGTGCCCCTGAAGGGTTATACCATCTTGCCTGACACGACGCAGAAGGATACGGTGGTGGTGGATACCATGCCTCGAAGCAAGTCGGCCCTGGACGAGCCTGTGGAGTACACGGCCAATGACTCCATCACCTTTGACTACGTCAACTCGCGCGCGAACCTTTATGGAGATGGTAAGGTGAACTACCAGAACCTGGAACTAACGGCTGAGATCATTACGATGAGCATGGACAGCTCATTGGTTCATGCCACAGGAGTTGTCGATTCCACAGGGGTCATCATAGGAAAACCCACTTTCAAGCAAGGCGAGGATGAGTACGAGCCAGACAAGATCGACTACAATTTCAAAACGCGCAAGGCTTTCATCCAGAACGTTTATACGGAGCAAGGCGAGGGTTTCATGATGTCCCAGGATGGTAAGCGAGACAGCATGGGTACGATGTACCTGCAGAGTGCGAAATATACCACCTGTGACTCTCGTCATCCCCACTTCTACCTTTCCTTGACGCGCGTGAAACTTCACCCAGGCAAGGACGTCATCTTTGGTCCCGCTTATCTTGTCGTCGAGGATGTGCCTCTTCCTTTGGCCATTCCTTATGGATTCTTCCCCTTCAGCAGTTCGTACAGCAGCGGTTTCATTATGCCGACCTATGGCGACGAGACGACCCGTGGTTTCTATCTGCGTGACGGAGGTTACTACTTTGCCATCAACGACAAAATCGACCTGAAGATGCTGGGAGAGATTTACACGAAAGGTTCTTGGGGACTCTCAGCCCAAAGCAACTACAAGAAGCGTTACCGTTTCAGCGGCAGTTTCTTTGGCAGCTATCAGTTGACGAAGGAGGGCGAGAAGAACATGCCTGACTATAGCGTAGGCAAGTCTTTCAAGATAACCTGGAGCCATCGACAGGACGCGAAAGCGAATCCCACCCAGAGTTTCAGCGCCAGCGTGAACTTCGCCACCAGCAGTTATGAGCGCAACAACCTGACCTCCATGTACAACCCTGAGAGTTACACGCAGAGTACACGTACTTCCTCCATCAGTTACAGCAAGACCTTTGCAGACATAGGCCTGACGCTCTCAGGAACCTTCAATCTCTCGCAGAACGTGCGCGATTCCAGTATCGCCGTTACCCTGCCCACCCTCAACATCTCGCTGAATCGACTTTATCCCTTCAAGCGCAAGAAGGCAGCTGGCAAGGAACGCTGGTACGAGAAAATCTCCACTTCCTACACAGGAACCCTCACGAACAGCATCAATACAAAAGAGAACCTGTTGTTCCACAGCAACTTAGTCAAGGACTGGAAGAACGGCATGCGCCATCAGGTTCCTGTGTCTGCTTCTTTCACGATTCTGGATTACATCAACGTAACTCCCAACTTCTCCTTTACTGACCGTACGTACACCAACAAGATCATGCAGTCGTGGAATGCGGATGCGAATGCCGTTCAGCGTGACACGATCTATGGTTTCTACAATGTCTATAACTACAGCATGAGCATTTCCGCCAACACCAAACTGTATGGTATGTTCTATCCCTTGCCTTGGTTTGGCGGAAAGAAGATACAGGCTATCCGCCACGTCTTCACACCCACGATAGGTTTCAGCTATGCCCCTGATTTCAGCAAACCCAGATATGGCTTCTATGACACCTATGTGCGCACAGATGCCAATGGGAATGTCTCCACTGTGAACTACTCCCCCTTCAGCGGTCTGGCGTATGGTACGGTATCTACAGGGAAGACGGGTAGCGTGACGCTCGATGTGACCAATAACGTGGAGATGAAGGTTCGAACGGAAAAGGACTCCACAGGTTACAGGAAGATATCCTTGATTGACGAATTGGGAGGTTCGCTGTCCTACAACATGGCAGCCAAGAGTAAGCCTTGGAGTGACCTGAGCACGCGTATTCGATTGAAGTTGACCAAGAGCTACACCTTCTCCCTGAATGCTGTCTTCGCCACGTATGCCTACGAATTTGATGATAATGGCAGGGTCATTGTTTCCGATCATACAGAGTGGTCAAAAGGTCGCTTTGGACGTTTCCAGGGAATGTCGCAGAATCTCTCCTATACGTTCAACAATGATACGTTCAAGAAACTGTTCAATCGTGACAAGAACAAAGGCGATGATTCCTACGACAACAAAGATGATGATGAGGACGATGATGAGGACGATACAGATCCCAACATGCAGAATGTGGACCCTGACCGCAAACGCTCTCGCGATCAGGCAAACGAGAAGTCAGGAGGAATCGATGAGGATGGATACATGCAGTTCTCTCTCCCCTGGCAATTTACTGTCAGCTATGGTGTCTCCATGCGTGAGAACACCAGTGGCAAGATCAATGAGAAGCGAATGCGTTATCCTTACCGCCTGACACATACCTTGAATTTCTCAGGCAACATCCGTATCTCTGATGGCTGGAACATCAATTTCTCGTCAGGTTACGACATGAATTACCACCAGCTCTCCATGACAACAGCTTCCTTGAGTCGTGACCTTCATTGCTTCTCGATGAGTTGCAGCGTCGTTATCCGTCCTTACACCAGCTACAACTTCACTTTTGCCGCCAATGCCAGCACCCTTACAGATGCTCTTAAATGGAAGAAACAGAGTTCCTACAGTTCCAATATTGATTGGTATTAAAGGGAACTGCTCAATCCATTTCTCGCAAAAGGGTAGGGCGTTCAGAACAATTCTAACTGGAAGTGTTTGACAGGTTCGTGTTTGCGGCGGCTGTCATCTTCTTGCTCCACAGGTCTCAGGTCCCAGAAAAGATCCAATTGTACCGCCAAGTCTGGACGAATGGCATACACGCCATATTTGTTCCTCACAAAAGGAGAATCATAACGGCGCGATTGCTTCCACATATAGTTGGATATCATCTTGCGGAGATCTTCATAGTTGAGATGACGGTCAAACAGGTCAGCATGCATGTTGTAGATGCGTCGTGTAAGCCTGTACAAACGCATCCCTTCGTTGCCCTGAGGCAACAGGATTTCCATGATGTCCCTGTGATAGATATTTTTCATGCCTCAAAATTATATAAAATTTTTGATATTGACCATTATTTGTCAAGAAAGATTTTGTGTACTCGTAAAAAAAGTATAACTTTGTGATGCAAATACAATTCAAACCTTTTATGCAGATGAGAAAATCGTTAACTTTGGTGCTTGTTCTCCTGACGACAATGTTCCTTCCCTCTTGTCTTTCTGATCCTGATCAACATCAGCTGAATGTGGTCTATCCCAACAACACACTTTTGTTTGCTGATGCCACTGTGGATTCCTTGATGTTTTATACGTTCGATTCATGGGAAGTGCATCCCAACTGTACTTGGATAGAGGTGGATGGCGACAACAAATACGACTTTACCTACGACTACAACAAGCTGTACCTATGTACTGTCCGTTTGGCATTGCAGCCCAACACTACGGGCAAGACCCGCATGGGGACTGTGACAGTAAACTCCTACGACTTCTCAGCCAGTGGCCTTTATACCCAATTGAGCTACCTGCGCGTGACGAATTTGAATTATAAGGTAAAGGAATACGTTACCTCACCTTACGATGGCGTATCTGTAAGCATCCCTCTGAATGTGGATTTCTACATGGCTGACAGCGCATTTGTCACGCAGGACAGCATCTGCTTTACGGTAGAGAAGTCTTGGACGCTGGGCACGCCTGATGGATCAGAGTTGCCTTCCTGGTTCCAGTTGGAGAAGACCTCAGGTCGTGGTGGTCACAGCAACGTGGCTGTCACCTTGGAGCCAAATCCATATTACGAGGATCGCAAGACAACGGTTCGCCTCTCCTCCAGCGGCGTGAACACAGATATCAGCATTACCCAGTTCGCGAAGAAGAAGCCGACTGAGGAAGAGGAGGAATAGAATGTCGCAACTGGACCTCTTTTCTGATGACTCTTTCTCCGTGGATACTCCATTCACGGAACGTGTCGTATGTGTTCTGGGCACATTCTCTATGCCTCAGAAGCAGTTGTTCCTGCGGTTGAAGCAGATGGGAGCGGAATGCAAGCCAGGACTCAGGGTAAGCAGGAACGTCCACTTTGTCTTGGTGGGAAACAATCCTCCTCAGGAACAATTGGATTATCTGCAGACGCTGGCTTTTCATGGGTTTGTCCCTCGCGTACTGCACCAACAGGAGCTGGACGACATCTTCCAAGGTCATTATGCTCCTTATCGAGTGGACAAGCGGATACGGAAGGATTTGCGTCTTACTTACCAACACTATGAGCAATTCCGCTTGGATCTTTATTCGAGGCAGAATCTTCTCTATACCAGAGAATTGTATGTGGCGCCTGACACAAAGATTCCTTCAGAGGAATTCTATCAGCTCCTGGGAGATCGAGGTATTTATGCCAATCCTTATATCGACGATACTACGGATGCCATCGTTATCTCAGATGCCTCCTTGGAATGTCTTAAGAGGGGTGAAACGGATGATGTGATCCATTACATTGAGGGCAAGTACAATGCCACTCGTAGCCAGAACTATCACTACACAATCATATCAGAAGGTGAACTCGTCGAGTGGCTTGGAAGATAACGTTCTCTTTCAATCTTTATTGACGCGGATGCTGGGATGAATCAAAAGAGGACATGCTTGCCATAATTCCATATCGCAGCAAACGTATAGAATGTCATCACCAGGCTGACAATCAGTTTGAGTCCTGTCCCCAAGAGGAAGGAGATGAAGGACATGGTGGCCACCTTGGTGGCATGAGTAAAGTTGCTCCTGTGGAGTATCTCGCCCAAGAAAGCACCCACGAGGGGACCCAGGATGATTCCCCAAGGCATGAAGAACATCCCAGCAAAGATGCCTAATGTGGTTCCCCACATGGCATACCTGGAGCCACCGCCCAGACGTGTCATCATGATGGGTGCCACGTAATCCAGGATAGTGACGAGTACCGTCAGGGCCAGCATCCATAGCAACAGTTTGGTGGATATCATGCCAGGACAGGTGAAATAGGCAGTCAGCAGCGAGGCGAAGCATAGGGGAGGGCCTGGCAAGCTGGGAACGACAGCTCCAATGATGCCCAGTAGTGCCACGATGATGGCTATCAGTATCAGTATCGTGATGGCAATGGTCATTGTTGTTTTCCTTTCCTTATACCTTTTAATATATTGCACCGCAAAGATACAAAGAAAATTTCTTTTCTGAAAAACATCTTATATTTGTTTTTTTCGTATATTTGTCCCCAATATGAAGAAAAAAGTGAAATATATCATTGCCTGCCTCCTCATGATGCCCCTCCAGGTGTCTGCTCAGGACAAGGCTGAAATGACTTTGAGGGCAGATATTGTCAGTCAATATGTCTGGCGAGGATTGAATTTGGGTAGTGCCAGTGTGCAGCCTACGTTGGGTGTCTCCTGGAAGGGGCTTAGCCTGTCTGCTTTTGGGAACATGGGGTTTGTCGACTTGTCAGACCCTCGTGAGATAGACCTCATTGGCTGTTACACGACAGGTGGGCTTAGCGTAGGTGTCATCGATTATTGGATGAATGACCCTGTTAGTCAGTATTTCCGCTATAAAGCTCACGCGACGAGCCATGTCTTCGAGGCTTTTGCAGGGTATGATTTTGGGCCTGTGAGCGTTTCCTGGCAGACAAACTTTGCAGGCAATGATGGTCGCACCAAGAGCGGTAAGAGAGCCTATTCATCCTATTTTGAGATAGCGGCTCCTTTCCGTTTCGTAACCTGCGATTGGCAGGCTTCCTTGGGTATGGTCCCCTATGTGACGGACTATTATGATGTGAACCATTTTGCGGTGGTGAATGTTGGGTTGCGTGCGACGAAGGAACTGCGGATTACGGACCATTTCGCGCTTCCGCTGTTTGCTCAGGTTGTGGCTAATCCTGATTCGAAGCACGCCTATTTCGTGTTTGGATTGACGTTGAATGCTTTTCAATAAGTTGTTTTTGATATCATTGCAATCGGAAAGAGAGGTTTAGGTATGGGTATACGTAATAGGATGAATGCCTCTGTGGCCTTCAGGACAACCATCGTGGTGGTTACCCTCGCAGGATTGATCCTCTTGATTTTTGGCTTATGGCAGGTTCATCATGTTCGAAAGGTGATGGTCGAAGAGGTCCATCGTCAGGCCAGCCGTTCAATGGATGGTGCCATCAAGGCGATAGACGACCGTGTCTCTGATGTGGAGACAGCTGTTCAGACGGCGGCAGCCTATGCAGATTTGTTCGCTTATGACGACAAGAATTGCTATCAACTGTTGGAGCGTCTGATTAAGCACAATACCGACATCGCTGCCGTTACGCTTCTCTATCGCGAGAACTATTTCCCTGCCCATGGCCGCTACTATGCCCCAACCGTTTACAACGATGCGACCACAAAGGCTGTGGAACACGATGAGATTGGTGGTCCTGACCATGACTTCTGCTATCTGGAGACTGACAGCAACTGGATATATACCAACGTGAAGGAGGCGGGCTACTGGTGCTTGCCATATCTGGATTCCATGTCGACGAAACGTCCGATGGTGACATATTCAGTACCCCTCAAGGAACCCAATGGCTCCATCTATGCTGTGCTATGTGCTGACGTGGATTTGATGTGGGTGAAAACCGTCATCGATGATGTCAAGCCTTATCCTTATTCGCGCGTCAGTGTTGTCAGTCGTGATGAGCAGTTCATCTGCCATCCGGATTCCTCGTGCATTCTTAGCGTGAACGCCGTGAAGCTCGTCCGCGAGAAAGGCAACAAGAAATCAATGGAACTTATTCAGCGAATGTTGCGATGGGAGAAAGGAAGTGATACGATGACTGCTCCTATACACGTTCTTACTGACGGTAAAGATGATAATCGAAATGAGTTGACTGCCAACCAGATTGTCTATTTCGCTCCCGTCGACAGGGTTTTATGGTCAGTCAGTTTCTCCATTCCAGAAGACGAGATTCTGAAGACTCCAAACAAGCTTCAGCGCAGCATGTTCTATTTGCTTGGCCTGATGGCAGTCTCGCTTTCCCTGCTTATCTTCTTCGTCATCCATTACCATTTACGTCCATTGAAATTATTGGCGGACTCGACTCGTGAGATAGCTAAAGGAAACTTTGATGTCCCCATGCCTGTCATCGCCTCGCACGACGAGATACGTCACTTGCGCGATTCCTTTGAGGAAATGCTGAAATCACTCTCGCGATATGTCAGCGAGCTGAAGATAACCACATCCATGAAGGCATCGATGGAGAGCGAGTTGAAGGTGGCGAATGATATCCAGATGTCGATGATTCCAAAGACATTTCCTCCTTATCCAGAACGTGATGACATCGAGATTTCAGGACAATTGACTCCAGCGAAGGCCGTGGGAGGTGATTTCTATGATTTCTATATACGCGACGAAAAGCTCTTTTTCTGCGTTGGTGACGTGAGCGGCAAAGGTGTGCCAGCTGCTTTGGTGATGGCTGTCACCAGGTCTTTGTTCAAGACACTTTCTGCCCGCGAGGCTGCCCCAGAACGTGTGATGATGCAAATGAACGAGTCGTTGGCCGACCAGAGTGAATCGAACATGTTCGTGACGATGTTGACAGGTGTGCTCGATCTGCCTACAGGTCGTTTGCGTATCTGCAATGCAGGCCACAATGTTCCTTTGCTTATCAACAAAGAAGTGGAAACGATGACAATTGACTCGAACATTCCTCTGGGTGTGATGAGCGACTGGAAATATACGTCGCAGGAGATGTGGATTTCTCCCCAGACCATCATCTTCTTATATACGGATGGACTGACGGAGGCAGAGAATTCAGACCATGGACAGTTTGGCGAAGAGCGGATGATGGGTGTGGCAGAACAGCTTCTGGCAGAGGAAGACAAGTCGCCAAACATTTTGCTTGAGCGTATGAGCGATGCTGTAAGCACTTTTGTGGACCATGCTGAACAAAGTGACGATTTGACTATGCTCGCTATTCGTTATACCAAGGAACATCGCGATGTGAGATTGCAGCGAGAGATAACTTTGCCCAATGACGTGCAGACTGTTCCCCAGCTGGCACAGTTTGTCGATGAGGTATGCGAGGCATTAGGTTTCGACATGTCTCTGACGATGCAGATGAACCTGGCACTTGAGGAAGCTGTTGTCAACGTGATGACTTATGCTTATCCAAAAGGTTCTGATGGTGATGTGAATATCGTTGCAGAAGCCAATGATGTACGCCTGAAATTCACGATTACAGACAGTGGCCTGCCTTTCGATCCTACCACAAAGGAGGAAATCGACACTTCTCTTTCATTAGAGGAACGTCCCATTGGTGGCTTGGGCATCTTCCTGGTACGTGAGCTGATGGATTCCATCAACTACGAACGCATCAATGGTAAGAATGTGCTTACGCTTCGTAAGAAATTAACCGCTACACCCCAATAAACACATCTCTCTACATGAAGGCATTGGATGGCACGATGACTCAAAAGCAACACGCTGGCAAACGGAAACCGTTTTCACGTTCCCTTGTTTTGCCCAACGATGTCCAGGCTGTTCCTCGACTGCAACACTTTGTCGATGAGGTATGTGATTCTGTTGATTTCAATCAGGCACAGACGATGCAGATGAACCTGGCGCTCGAGGAGGCTGTGGTGAATGTGATGAAATATGCCTATCCCAAAGATACGCCTGGTGATGTGAATGTCGATGTGTGTTGTGATGAAGGGCGGTTGGTGTTCACCATTTCCGACAGCGGTACTCCCTTTGACCCTACTGCAAGGGAGAAAGTCGACACAACCCTCTCACTTGAAGAACGCCCCATCGGAGGGTTGGGCATATTTCTTGTACGCGAACTGATGGACTCCA
The DNA here is from genome assembly GCA_946413885.1 of uncultured Prevotellaceae bacterium. GTDB lineage: Bacteria > Bacteroidota > Bacteroidia > Bacteroidales > Bacteroidaceae > Physcousia. The sequence goes on along the minus strand of CAMKMK010000039.1, from coordinate 4,277 downwards.
TCCATTATGAGCGTGTGGGGGGCAGGAATGTTCTCACGTTGTGTAAGAAACTGGGATTGTGAATTTGATTTATCCTCTTTAAACTATAGAATAGAATATGAAAACAACGCTTTATGAAAAGGATGGCAGCATGGTGGCTGTCTTTGAAGGTCGTTTGGATACGGCTGCAGCTCCTCAGTGTGAACAGGATCTGAAGCCGCTGAATGATTGTACTGCTGGTGAGATTGTGCTTGACTGTAATGCTCTTGAATATATCTCCTCGAGTGGTCTGCGTCTGTTTCTCAGTGTGTTGAAGCATGCTAAGCCCAAGGGCATTCATGTCTTTCTCACTGGTATGAATGCTGACCTGAGCAGCGTGTTCAAGATGACAGGACTTATCAATTTGTTTGAGTTGAGATAGTTTGGTAAACCCCTGCAGGGGACTCTCGTACGGATGAGTCTCAACGATACAATGAACAAGGGAGGGTGCTTCACTTTTTGTGGCACCCTCCCTTGTCTATCAGGGAATGTTGTTCCCTCTTTTTCTTTCTTAACCTACGAGGCTTTGGCGAGCAGCAGCGATCTGATCTTTGGCTGATTCAAGCTGTTCCTTCAGTTCGCTGACGCTGGTAGCGTTGATGACATTGAGAGGCTCGAGAGCTTCTGCTACTGGAGTCACCTCAGGATCGTACTCAGTCAGACGATTGATGGCATCCTGAATGAGAATCATGCGATATGACATGTTGGATGCTGTCTCATCGTCGAAGGCTGCCAAGAATTTGTCAGTGTTCTGTGATACAACGTAAAGTTGCTCAACGAGTGCGGTAGATACAATCTGCCAGAAGTAGTTGATGCGTCCGTTCTCGTTCATTGCGTTGTAGAGTTCTTGTGTAGTCTCGTATACATCGCTGTTTCCTTCGATAGCTTTGAAGGAAGGATCGTTGATGTCAACGAACAGACTTGCAATTCTGTTCTCATACTCTGTGGTAGGCATTTCATAGAGTTCTGCGATTTCCTTGTCGATTTGCAGAGCACTCAGCATGCGGTACTTCTCAGCAAGTGTGGTAGCTTTCTCTGAGATGTTGGGGTCGAGCAGATAGTCAGGCTTTACCTTCATTTCTTCCTCAGAGAGGGTGATGACTCCGTCTTTCTTGCGAATGGGCAATTGCTTGAGATTTCCCACTTGAGTTGCCAGGCTGTCGAAGTTCTGCTTGATGCTTGCCTCGATTTGTTCTTGCTCGAAACTGATTTCTGCACTTACCTCCTCAGCGTTCTGAGTGGTTTTTTTGCCTCCGCATGCTGCGAAGACCATGGTAGCAAGAGCTACTGCGAAAAATGATGATTTCTTCATTTGTTTTGGATTTTGAATTTTGTTGTTAATAAATTATTTGTTCTTTCCTTTTATTCTTTTAATGTTTGTCGTATTTACGGGTAGATCACGAGTCTTTACGAACCCATCGTCCTGGACAGTCAGCAAATAGGAGAGCGCCAGTGACGAGACACATAAGCAGTAATACACTCATGTTGAACCATAGGGTTTTCACGTGCCAGGGACCCACTATCTTCTCGCTGCTGTAGAATGGTGCACGTCCCAGGCGGCTGCGTGGTGTCAGATAAACCAATCCTGCGCGGGGCACGAAATGGCTCTTCACGATATCCAGAATTCTTCCTTGGTCAGCACCCGTAACGAGTTCTTCGAGTTTCTTGTTGCAGTTGTCACGTTTCAACTGCAGGATCGCTTCCTTTCCCATTTCCTTCAGGGCATTGGTCATCTGGCGGTCTGCTTGCAGTGTGAGTTTGTTGCCGCGTTTTATGAGCAGCTTTTCAGCCTCTTTCAGATAGTCTTGCAGCGACTCGTAGCTCTCATCGCCCTGATAGTTGTCGATGCCGCAGAAAGCTGCTAGCAGAGGCAGGTTGGTTCGGATGGTGCGCATGTGTTCAGGCTTTACCTCTATGCCACGTTTTTGCTCGTCACGCATCGTTTCCAGTTGCGACTGCAGTTCATAGACGACACCTGCCAGATACCATTGGCTTTCGTGTTTCTCTTTGTCTATCGAGAAGAAAGGCTTTTCGTAGGCATTGTCGGTGAACGAGGTTACGGCCAGGGCTTCATACGCCCATCGCGAAGGAATGACGTCTCCGATAAGAGGCACATTGCCTGTCGTGCTCCTTGGCGTTAGGTCAGAGAAGCTGACAACCAGTCCACACAGCAGGATTTGAGGGATAAGCAGCAGCGGAATGCTGATGTAGATTGCCACTATCGAATTCAGGCATTGGGAGAGCAGAAGTCCAATGAGATTGGACAGAAGGGCTGTCACAAACAGAATCAGCCACCATACGCTCGTCAGGCCGTGCAATCCCATGATTGTGTTTCCGATGAGGATGAAGAGAAGGGTTTGCACAAGGGAAACGCCAGCCAGATATATGATTTTCGACCAGATGTAACTGCTGTAGGAAAGGCGTAGGAACTTCTCGCGCTTTAGCAAAGCACGGTCTTTGATGATTTCCTCTGCACTTCCGCTCATGCCGATGAATGTGGCAACAATAATAGCCATGAAGAAATAGCTCACCAGATTCTTGTTGTCCATCACGCTGTAGCCTTCAGGGGGTGCATAGCGAGTCAGCAGTGAGCAGATAATGGCCAGGAGTGGTGCTTCCAGAAGAGTGATGAGCAGGTATTGGAAGTTTGTGCTTTTGGTCTTTATGTTGCGTTGCAGGAAGATGAGGAACTGCCTTAGAGGGTTCGGGCGCCGTTGGTCTGAAGGGGGAACCTTGCTCACTTCAGGTTCTGGCAGGGTCGGGCGGTTCTTCAGGTAGATGGCGTGCCATTCCTGAGGTGTTGTCTTGCGTTCGTCAGAGATCTCCCCACTGGCTGTCAATGCCTTCTCATCAATGATGTTGAGGATGATTTCTGGATTTACGTTCCCACAGGTGGGACAGGCACTGGTTTCTGCATCAGCATAGTCAGCGGCTGTCTTGAAGTAGGTGATGGCATCAATGGGATTGCCGTCGAATACGGGATAGCCACCACGGTCGAGCAGCCAAAGACGGTCGAAGAGCTTGTAGACATCGCTCGAGGGTTGGTGGATGTTCACGACGATGAGTTTCCCCTTCAGCGTTTGCTCTTTCAGCAGGTTGATGACCTTTTCTGTATCGGCTGATGAGAGTCCTGAAGTGGGTTCGTCGAGGAACAAGACTGCAGGCTCACGGATAAGTTCCAAGGCAATGTTCAGACGCTTGCGTTGTCCACCTGAGATGTATTTGTTGATGGCAGAACCTACCTTCAGGTCTTTGGCAGCATCGAGGCCTAGGTCCTTGAGCGTCTTCATGACACGTCGATCCAATTCTTCATCGCTCATGCCCTCGAAGCAGAGACGGGCGGTGAAGTAGATGTTCTGATAGACAGTGAGTTCCTCGATAAGCAGGTCATCTTGGGGGACAAAACCGATGAGGTCTTTTACCTGAGGCTCATCGATGCTGTGCCCATTGATGGTGATGGTTCCTTGTTGGGGTTTGAGGGAGCCGTTGAGGATGGAGAGGAGAGTAGACTTTCCTGTTCCTGATCCTCCCATGATGGCCAGCAGCTCACCGCCGTGGAGCGTGAAGCTCAGGTCGTGCATGCCAGTGTCGCTGTTGGGGAAACGGAAATTGATGTCGCGTCCGCAGAACTCCACTTGCACCCTTTCGTCCACCGCCTTGCCGTTGTGCCGCTGGTGGGCGTCGAGGATAGTGGAGTAGTATACGGGGCGACCGTTCTTGCCTTTCAGTACACTGCTTTGCAGCCACACTTGATACGTGCCAGAGAGTACGGGTACATCGTTCAGCAGGACGGTATCGTTGCCTGTATAGGTGAAGATGAGAAGTCCTGTCTTGGGGTTAAGCAGCGTCTTCAGTTTTCCGTCAGTGCCCTCCAGATCATGCAGCATCACGTGGGCTGTACTGTTTCCTTTGACATAGTCAATGAAAATGTTGAATATCTCATCGTCCACCCCAAAACGGTCAGCCATAACTCGGAAGATGGGATGAACCTTGTCCCCCTGGATGCCGCAGAACTCCATCAGACGCAGCAGGAGCATCGAGGCTTCGCTGGCAGGAATCTTGCCCTGCAGGTTCTCGCAAATGGAGGCTACTGTGGTTTCAGCGTTCAGATTGTCGGTTATCTCATATACGCCGCGCATATCGCTGTAGAGGTCGAGATAGCTGTCAACATTGCGGATGCCATAGTGATGACGCAGGTAGTTCACGAGCATCTTTTTTGCCCGTGTCTCGTCAACTTGCTCTTCCTTGCCAAACAAGGC
>CAMKMK010000038.1 GCA_946413885.1 uncultured Prevotellaceae bacterium | reverse complement strand
GACTGCCTCCCCCATTTGCGACAAAACCCCAGAACAGCCCCAAAATCTGTCGCAAAAGGGCTCAAAAAAAATTTTTTTTTCAGAGTTTTCCGAGTTTTCCGATTACTCAGAGTACTCGGATTACTCGGAAGAACGTGTTGTCTTTGAGGAAAGAACGTGTTGTCTTTGCTGGAAGAACGTGTTGTCTTTCCTCTTTTAACACGTTGCGTATGCGCGAGGAACTGGTGGGCGGTTGGTGGTGACGGTGTGTATTGTAAATATTTTTCGTGTATTTTATGATAAAGAATTGTGTTTTTTCAACATTTTTCAGGGCAAGGAAACGGAAAGCGAAGGGGCATAAGTAACGAGAGGGAAATTTTTCCCTGTCGTTAGAATGCAGACAAGGTACGTGGGCTGATACGTCAGCCGTTGCCTCTCAACACGGGAAGTCAACGGACGCAAGTTTGCGCTGGTCATTTTACCTCCAATTTGAAGTTGCAGGGGTGAAGCGGACGAGGAATTTCCGTTTAAGGGCGTTTACGGCCCCGCTGGCGCGTTTTCTCCCCCGCAGACGACCAACAGGACGTCAAACGGATTATCGGCGCTCGGAACGGCCTTTGAGGCGATTTTTGAGAGTGTTTTATATCAAAGATATAATCTCTAATGAATACGGGACGGCGGAGAGAGATTTCAACTGGTTAATAAAACAGGGAGAGAGCAGCCGAATCGAGATTGGGATTGGGCAAGTTGGGAGTGATTCCCAATGGATCTGCGGGGCAGCTGTGGAGTAGATGAGGGAGAGAGATTGTTCACGACGTAACGCCGTAACGCCGTAACATTTGGATTTTTGATTTTCGTACCGTGAAGAGTGGGCTGAATTTTTATATTATATCTTATAATATTAAATATTATAAGATATAATATAAAGGTAAATATCCTTCTTTTTTTCTTCCAATGAAATTTTGAAATGATACGGCGTTACGGCGTTACGGCGTCGTATCTGCTGGGACTAATCCTTCCGATGGGATTGAATGGGTCTAATGGGCTTAATGGGAAAGAACCTAATCAATCCGCTTGCCCATAAAAACAGACAATTTCCACCTCCCCTTTCTCAAAACTAAAAATATGAGAAAAGTAAATATTTTTTGGTATCAATCAAGTGTTGACAAAAGACAAATCTAAGGTTCTGTAGTCATGGGGGCTTCTACTATCACATGATAGAGCATTTCGGGCAGATGGAAGTCTGCTTTCTTGCGCTCCGTCCTGAGTAACGAATACCACACGACTTTCTCAGGTCCGTCAAAGTCGGCCCTGAAGACACCCATGTAGAACTCATTCTGAGGGATGCCCAACTGCATCATCTCCAACGTAGAGAGTCTTCCGGCTACGATGTATTTTGAATCTTCCACGACCGTCTCTATCTGCAACGTACAGAAACTCCAGTCATAATCGAACTGGCGATAATAATTGCTGACATAGTCCAGAGCTCTCCCGGCAGGATCGATTTCCATACAATAGTAGGTTTCCATTCCTGGAGTAGCAGAGAGGAATATTTCTGCACGGTCTTCGCAACACACATCCAGCTTGTTCAGAAAAGGTTCCTGGAGAGTGATGGTCTGGTCAGGAACCTGGAACTTAAAGTAGAAATAATGGGGCGAGAGGTAACATTGGAACTCTGTCTCGTCCTGCTTATCGTCTGACCAGGGTGCACAGAAGGTTTTCTGCAGGGGAACCTTGTCCCATACTGCGGCAGTAATGATACTTCCCGTATCAGGTTCAGCCGTCTGGCGTGACATGATGAACTTGGCATTGTGGACTTCTTGTCTTTCTTGTGTACAAGCCACAAAAACGATGGTTGCCAACAAAAACAGGATGGTTGTTTGTCTCATATTCATAATGGTACATAAAAATTGGTTTCTTGGTGTAAATATACGACATTTTCCATTATGATTGACTCAGGGTGGAAATAAAAGTGTAACTTTGCAGTGTTAACGTAAAGCGAAGCATCATTGAATAATGAAAAATGATATCCTAAAAACCACAGTTCCGCTCTTTCTGTGCGCTATACTTTTCTCAGCTTGCGGCCATAGGGAAAAGTTTTTCAGCATGCGCGGCGCAGTATTGTCTGTAGAGGATCTGGAAACGGCTGATTGGCCGCGGATAGCTCACGAGAATGGCATCAACACCTTGGGTACCCACATCACACCAGATCAGGTACTTCGATTCTGGGAGTCGGAAAAGGGGCGGAAATTCCAAGACGACTGCCAAAAGTATGGCATCCTGATGGAACATGAGTTACATGCCATGAGTGCCCTGCTGCCTCGTGAATATTTTGCTGAGGACTCCACGATGTTCCGCATGGATGAGAACGGGCGGCGAACGGCAGATTTCAACTGCTGTGCAAGTTCGACACGTGCGCTCGACACGATAGCCAGTCGTGCACTTTATTATGCCAGCCACCTGACCTCCACGAACCACCGCTATTATTTCTGGCTGGATGATGGAGCTCCAGTCTGCCACTGTCCCCAGTGTGCTGGACTGACAGCCAGTGAACAAGCTTTGATTATTGAGAACAGGATGCTGGAGGCCATTCGCAGCCATGATCCTGAAGCCATGCTGGCCCATCTGGCCTATTATTCCACCCTTCAGGCCCCTCGCAAGGTGAAACCCCACGAAGGCATCTTTCTGGAGTTTGCCCCCTTCCAGCGTCGACTGGACAAACCTATCACAGACTCCATCGCAGAGGTACGCGATATTGGGAATAATGCCAGAAACCTGGTCTTTTTGAAGGAGAACCTGGAAGTGTTTCCAGCAGAAACAGCAGTGGTGCTGGATTACTGGCTGGATGTTTCGATGGCCAGCGGATGGAAGAAGCCCGCAGTGGAACTGCCCTGGAACGGGGATGTCTTTCGCGCGGACATTGCCACCTATGCAAGTATGGGTATTCACAACATCACGACTTTTGCCGTCTATATGGATTCCACTTACTTCAAGGCTTATCCCCACCCCACCTATTTGAAGGAATACGGGGATGCGCTAAGGACGTTCGAAGAAAGCAAAGAGGACCGCTCATGGACTTTCAAGACCAAATATTTCAGTATGGATGTAAACCAAAGGGGGTACATACACAGCATGAAGAACATCACCAAGAAACCCTATCGAGAGTTCAGTCCTGCTGACAAGCCTTCGCCGCTGATGTCTCTGTATGACAGCGAGAAAAAGGAATACTACTACCCTGAGAAGGCACATTTTGACAAACGAACGAGGTTAATGACCCTCAGTTATCCTAACGGATCGGTAGCCAAGGTACAATTACAGCAGCACGATAAATACCTGAAACTATCGCTTGTAAGCATTGAACCGCGAAATAGCATCAACGCCATTCAGTGGGGTTCCTACCATACCAACATCACCAATCTTATGGGAGAAATAATCGGAGTGGCAAGGGACACAAGCGACGTGGTAAACTATAGTATCGGCGTATTGGCGCTGGATGACAACACATTAGGTGGCACTTCAGACCTAGAAGGAGATGCGGCTCCCTTCCAATACATTATCTATACGCCCGATGCCCGGCGTTTCCCCTTGCCGGACGATTTGCACGAAGGTCAGGTTTTCGCCCTGGGTGGTGACGGCATCAGCGACGTGGCTTTTTATGCCAATAAAGCACCCTACTACCGCATCATGTATGGTAATGCGGCCTTGGTGGATAGTTCAGGACGCATCTCCCTGAGTTATTATTCGCGCGACCGTTCCCAACATCGCCAAGTATTTTATTCACTAATCCCCCATATGCCAGTCAACCAACCGAATCATATCGACGTGGAGCCATTGCCTGGTATCGACTACATCGGCTCTTCCATCGCCTTATGGGGGAGCCCAGACAGCACGGCTCTATTGGATGTGATTCAGGATATTGTGCTGTCGGAGCACTTACCATACCCTACCGTCCGCGGTAAATGGATAAAAGACCCTTCCGCCTTCTCTCCTGATGTAATCACTTCCGGTTGCCTCTACGACAGCATCATATCCTACACGAAGCGATTGGGGTTCCCCACCATACATGCCTATGATCAGGGATTCCTGCGCCCAAACCGTGGGAATGGTGGTTATCTGGACGGCCTAGATCAGTCGGCAAAGCCCTTCCGTTTCAGCAACGGCAACAACAAGTCTCATCGAGAATATGCCGATTTGGCAGAGGCCGAGGGCTTGATGCTGGGGCGTGTCTGTATCACCAACTCCTTGGCTCCCGGCACGATGGATGCCAGCCCTGAACCCAGCGACAGCCTGTGCTATCAGCAGAAGAGGGTGTTGATGAACGACCTTTCGTCCGAAGACACTATTATCATTATCGATGACCCCACCTACATGGAAGAAATTGCCAGCTGGCAGGGCCATCACAAGGAATTGAATATGATTAAAATAGGGCATGAGCTGATTCATTACCTTGGTGTTTCTGACTCATACCCTTATAGGCTGAAGAATGTGCAGAGAGGCTACTGGGGCACGAAAACTGTATCCCATCATGCCCAAGACACCGTTTACAAACTGCAAGTCACACTGCCCTGGGGCTACGAAGGCCTGATCCCAAACATGGCACTTCAGGACGAGATAGCCAAATACTATGCCGAAGTGGCCAAGCATAGCGGAGTAAGCATGTACGACTTCGACGGGCAGGAGTTTCTCTTCAATAGCGGCCACGGATATTATGCTGCCAAACGTTTCTTCAGGGTTCTATTCGAACACGCCCACGAATTGGGTGTACCCTATATTCGCTTCTCAGGCGCAACCCTGTCGGAAGCCTCTTGGCACTATCAAAGCGTATGGAACGTAGGAGGTGGGCGCAACATGTATGATTTGGATACCAGGGAATGGGGCAGCACCACCAGCGAGGGGAAGGATTTGCGCGACGTCACTTACTCTAACTTTTTCCCCGTTTCCTTCGGCAATAACTTCGCAATAAAAGACACCTCTTATGTAGAGCAATACGCACACGTAGAGGCTCTTGCCGTAGGGTATGGGGCGACCTACTTCTTATCAATCAATCAGGAGGATGTTGAGAAATGTCCCCAGAAAGAGCAGATATTCTCGACGATACGCACTTGGGAAGACGCTCGTCATGCAAATGCCTTTCCCCGCTCAGTCAGAAAACTGCTGATGAATCCGGATTATGACTGGAGGCTTGAAGCCCAGCCTGACGGGAACAGCTGGGTGCTGTATCAAATGGAGAATGGCCGGAACACCAACACCTATACGCTGAAACGGATTAGGGATTAACAGCAGACAGAAAGGGATTAAGAAATATGAATTGTGAATCACTCAACTTTCGCAAGTTGGGAAGTTAAAGACAATAGTCTTGACGTATACCCTCAGGGTGTGCAACGAGATTCCTTTTTCAGACACATTCCCCATAAAAAAATTTCCCTGTAATCCAATCGATTACAGGGGCTTTTTCGTAGCGGGAAAGGGACTTGAACCCTTGACCTTCGGATTATGAATCCGACGCTCTAACCAGCTGAGCTATCCCGCCATCCGCTGATTTGCGAGTGCAAAGGTAGATACTTTTTCCGTATCTGCAAAGAAAATACAAAGAAAAAAACGAGAAAAGGTGAAACTTTCATCTTACGAATCTTTCTCTTTTCACGTAATTGTAGTACCTTTGCCCATTGATTGCGCATGTGTGCATTATGAGAATAATAAAGAAACTGGACATTTTCATCTTGAAATCCTACCTGCTGCTCTTTGCGGGAACTTTTTTCATTTGCCTGTTCATTTTCATGATGCAATTCATGTGGAGATACGTGGACGAACTGATTGGAAAGGGACTGAGCACTGAGGTGCTGATGAAATTCTTCTACTACAGCGGACTGACTCTGGTGCCCACCAGTCTGCCTTTAGCCGTCCTTTTGGCAAGCCTGATCACATTCGGCAATCTGGGAGAACGTTTTGAGTTGCTGAGCATGAAGGCAGCGGGCATTCCCCTGGTCCGCATCCTGCAGCCCATTTTCCTGTTTGTCTTGCTTGTCTGCGGAGGCAGTTTCTATTTCCAGAACAACATCGGCCCAGAAGCTACCAAGCAATTGGCCACATTGGTTTGGAGCATGAAACAGAAATCGCCTGAGCTGGAGATTCCTGAGGGTATCTTCTACAACTCCATCCCTGGCTACAACCTCTATGTGGAACACAAGGACAAAGAAACGGGAATGCTGTATGGCGTAATGATCTACAGCACAACGGACGGGTATGAGGATGCACAGATTGTATTGGCCGACAGCGCCCGCCTGCAGAGTACTGAGGACAAGATGCACCTGATGCTTACTCTCTACAATGGCGAGCGATTCCGCAACATGGACAATCAAGGAGGCACCAACATCCTGCGTGCCAATGTCCCCTACATGCGTGAATCCTTTATTACTGAGGTTGACGTGATTCCCTTTGACGGGAACTTCAACCTGATGGATGCCAACCTCTTTGCTGGCAACGCGCAAACAAAGGACCTGGCGGAAGTTTATCGAGGCATCGACTCGCTGACCCACCTGACGGACAGCATGGGCCACGCCATCAGCAAGAACAGCTTGGAAACCATCCTGAAACGAGACTTGCCGACTGGCACCAAAGATTCCGTCAAGATAGTGGCTAATGCCAAAAACAGCGCACCCTTCGACTCCACCTATTTCAACATGACAGAGGAGGAGCAGAGCGCTTCCTGGCGTACTGCCATGCAACGTGTCTCGACAGCTCAGGCAGAATATGATTTCAGGGCCATCATCACAGCTGACTCGAACCTGCAATTAAGGAAACATCACATGGAAGCCAACAAGAAGTACACAATGAGTCTCGCCTGTCTCCTGTTCTTCTTCATTGGAGCTCCCTTAGGCGCCATCATCCGCAAGGGAGGACTGGGTATTCCAGTGGTCATCAGCGTGATTATCTTCATTTTCTACTACATTATCAACGTGGGAAGCGAAAAGATGGCTAAGACGGGACAATGGAACATGCTGTGCGGCATGTGGCTGAGCACCGCTGTACTGCTTCCCATTGGACTTTTCCTGATCAATCGTGCCAACAAGGACTCTGTCGTTTTCAACATCGAGGGATACCGCAACTTCTTCATGAAGTTACTGGGTCTTCGCACCACCCGCAAACTGAGTCGAAAGGAAGTGGTCATCCACAATCCTGAATACAAGCGTATCCAGCAAGACATGGCTGTACTGAACCAGGACTGCCAGGAGTACATGGACAAAGCACATCTTTACCTGATGCCTAACTACTGGAAGCTCTTCTTCCGTTATGAACAGGACACGACAGTCATAGGAATCAACAATCGGCTGGAAGCCCTGATCGAGGAACTGCACAACAGCCGCGACAATGTGATACTGACGCGCATCAACGAGTATCCCATCATGGCACCTGACGCACACACGCGTCCCTTCCGCAGCGCACGCTGGAACATGTTTACCGGCATTTTCCTGCCTCTTGGCATTTTCTTCTTCTTCCGCATTTGGCGCTATCGACTGCGTCTCTGGAAGGACTTGCAAGACATTCAGAAACTGAATGAGCAGATAAGTGAACGAATAACCAAACAACAATATGAGTGAACAAGTGAAACTAAGCACGATAAATGAGGCAATAGAGGATTTTCGAGCAGGCAAATTCGTGATTGTAGTGGATGACGAGGATCGCGAGAACGAAGGTGATTTCATCACCGCTGCTGAGCTAATTACCCCAGAAAAGGTCAACTTCATGCTCCAGAACGGACGTGGTGTCCTCTGCGCCCCCATCACCATCAGCAGAGCAAAGGAGCTGGAGTTGGATCATCAGGTGCAGGAAAATACCAGCATGCTGGGGACTCCCTTCACAGTAACAGTTGACCTGCTGGAAGGATGCACCACTGGAGTAAGTACCCATGACCGTGCCGCCACCATACGCGCTTTGGCAGACCCTAACAGAAAGCCTACAGACTTTGGTCGCCCTGGTCACATCAATCCCCTTTATGCGCAAGACAAAGGCGTACTGCGCCGTGCTGGTCATACAGAGGCTGCCGTAGATCTGGCAAGACTGAGCGGACTGCAACCCGCTGCTGCCCTGATAGAGATTCTCAACGAAGACGGCACAATGGCCCGCATGCCTCAATTACAGAAAATTGCTGAGCAGTTCGATATGAAAATCATCACAATACGTGACCTGATTGCCTATCGAACGAAAGAAGAATCTCTGTTGGAAAGAGGTGTGGAGGCCGACCTGCCTACAGAATACGGCCACTTCCATATCATTCCTTTCAGGCAAAAGAGCAACGGACTGGAACACGTCGTACTTTACAAAGGAAAATGGGACTACAGCGAACCCATTTTGGTGCGTATGCACTCGAGCTGCATGACAGGTGACATCTTCAGCAGCCGTCGATGCGACTGTGGCGAACAGCTCCATCAAGCCATGCAGATGATAGAGAAGGAAGGCAAGGGATTGGTGGTTTACCTGAGCCAGGAAGGTCGAGGCATAGGACTGATGAACAAGATTGCTGCTTATAAGCTGCAAGAGCAGGGGGAGGATACGGTGGATGCCAATATCCATCTGGGATTCCAGCCTGACGAGCGTGAATATGGCGTGGGAGCCGAAATCCTGCGTGAGATGGGTGTGAGCAAACTGCGTCTCATCACAAACAATCCTGTAAAGCGTGTTGGTTTGGAGAGCTACGGACTGGAGATTGTGGAGAACATCCCTATCGTGATAGAACCCAACGAATACAACAAACGTTATCTGGAAACCAAGAGAACAAGGATGGGACACAAGCTATAAAAAGAAAAAGGAATTCAAATTAAATATCAATCGAGATGAGCAATCAATTATCCGACAGACTTAATCGCCTGTCACCAAGCGCAACGCTGGCAATGAGCCAGAAAAGTAGTGAACTGCAAGCACAAGGTATTGATGTGGTAAACATGAGTGTAGGCGAACCTGACTTCCCTACCCCACAACATATCAAGGATGCTGCCGTAAAGGCTATTGAGGAGAATTGGACCAAGTACAGCCCAGTTCCAGGTTATCCTGATCTGAAGAAAGCGATAGCAAACAAACTGAAAACAGAGAATGGCTTGGACTATGCTCCTAACCAGATTCTGGTGTCGAATGGTGCCAAGCAAAGCGTTTGCAATGCCATCATGGCCATCGTGAATGCTGGCGATGAAGTGATCATCCCTGCCCCCTATTGGGTAAGCTATCCCCAAATGGTACTCCTTGCTGAGGGTACCCCTGTTTTTGTGGAAGCAAAAATAGAGCAAGACTTCAAGATTACTCCTGAGCAATTGGAAGCTGCCATCACTCCCAAGACTCGTGCTCTCATCTTGTGCTCCCCCTGCAACCCTACAGGTAGTGTTTACAGCAAAGAAGAATTAGAGGGATTGAAAAATGTTCTGCTCAAGCACGAGCGCATAATCGTGATTGCTGATGAGATATACGAACACATCAACTACGTTGGCAAGCATGCCAGCATGGGAGAGTTCGAGGACTTGAAAGAACGCGTTGTCATCATCAACGGAGTGAGCAAGGCTTATGCCATGACAGGTTGGCGCATTGGATTCATCGCAGCTCCTGAGTGGATAGTGAAAGGGTGCAACAAACTGCAAGGTCAATATACCAGCGGCCCCTGCTCCATCTCACAGAAAGCAGCTGTAGCGGCCTACAATGGCGATCAACAATGTGTGGAGGAAATGCGTCAAGCTTTTGAACGCAGAAAAGACTTGATCGTGAAACTGGCCAAAGAGGTACCTGGACTTGAAGTGAACAATCCAGAGGGTGCATTCTATCTGTTCCCCAAGTGCAGCAGTTTCTTTGGCAAAACAGATGGAGAGCGTGTTATCAAGAATAGCACGGATTTCGCAATGTATCTGCTTGAAGTAGGCCATGTAGCCACTGTAGGTGGTGATGCCTTTGGCGCTCCTGAATGTTTCCGCATGAGTTACGCCACCAGCGACGAAAACATCATCGAAGCTCTCAGAAGAATCAAGGAAGCTGTAGCAAAGCTGAGGTAAAAACACCTCATCTCATACCCCTTTCACATGCAACACGTTGAAACGAGAAAGACAACACGTTGAAATCGCAAAGACAACACGTTGAAACGAGGAAGTCAACACGTTGCGATAAAGCTCTCGACGAAAAGAGGCTGTTCAACAAGAAACTGGAATCTTCTCAAGAGGCTGCAATCCTTATGCATCCAGGAACACGTTCTGTTTTATGAGAGCAGAGCGAAGTTTCTCCAGATTAAGGTCAGAGGGAACCGTTTGCTGCAAAACAGCTTGAGCGGCTGCTATGCCTGCGCCTTGACCTGTCACGAAACAAGTACCTATCTCGCGAGCATCCTCAACCAAGGCTTTCTCAAAGCCAAAGCAACGGCCTGCGACAATCAGGTTCTTTGTTTTGGGGGACAATAGCGAACGCAAAGGAATCTGCCAATAAGGACGATCCTTGGCTTTCACTATACCATCCTTGTATGGCAAATCAGTCCAGCCTCCACTGATACCAATCACATCGTCGTAAACTGTGTAAGTCATGGATTCCTCGAGTGTCACATTGTGCAGACTTTTCAGGATGCGTGCTACACGTGTCCCTAAAATAGGTGCAGTATCCAAAAGGAAAATGTCTTCGTAACCAGGTTTCTGACGAATCTTCTCAGTATTTTCCCAGGCAGACTTGCGCAACTCATACTGGAGACGGGAAAGATTGAACACATCCAGCGCATCCTGTTCAGGTTGACCATAGACGTTCACCCAATTGACGCTTGGCAAGGGTGTCTCGCTGCCTATCCATTGTTTCTCATATCCAGGCGCATTAGGATTCACATGATCCACGTTTCCCAAACGATAATTTAGTCCCAACTGATACCTCATCTCACTATACTCGTCTCCTGCCCATTCCATCATATCACCATCCCCAGAGGCATCTACAAACATTTTTCCCTGAATGGCAACACGTCCGCTCTTTGTTTCCAGAATCAAAGCATCGATATGGTCACCATTGCGGATTACGTTGGCACCAGAAGAATTATACAACACATTCACTCCTGCATCGTGAAGCATCTCTGCCAGCACATATTTGGCTGCTTCAGGGTCTGGGGTAGGTTTCCGTTCGAAGACTAGCATATTGCGCTGCTTCAGATTATCCAATATTTCACTAGTCACCCCATGGATGACTTGGGTCTGTTTTCCTTGTTTGTTTGCTCCAAAGATGCACCAAACAATCAACACAAAACCACCTGTCCACAATCCGCCCAGAAAGCCGGTACGTTCCACCAAATAGACGCTGCACCCCTCACGGGCAGCTGACAAGGCTGCTGCGACGCCAGCAGGTCCACCACCTACCACCACCACGTCGGCTGATGCGATGACAGGAATCTGGCGTGCAGGTTCAGTTAACCAAGCCTGTGCCTCCAAGCGTTGAGTGGAAGGTAATGGTTTCTTCTTTGCCTGAGCAGGCATCTCATTGAGCGCCAACGCACCTAATCCTATCGTTGAGGTTTTGAAAAATCTTCTTCTATCCATGCTGATGTATCGTTTTGATATTTTTTCCAGGATTGAACAATCTTGATGTTTTTTTCTTTCGCAAAATTACACATTTTGTTCGTGATTCTCAAAGAAGAAAATTGCAAAAAAATCAAAGAAAAGTGTTTTTCTTCAGAAAAGGGAAGATGGATATGAAGGAAAATGATTATCTTTGTGTAGTAAATTTGAAAAAATGATTAGCATGAAGAGAATTTTATCATGGATAGCCTTGATGCTGTCGATTCCATGTACCCAGGCTGCTACCATCACGATGGCAGACCCAACCATTTTCTACGAGGATGGGTACTATTATCTGACTGGAACGAACAAAGTGAATAGTGGTTTCAGTATGTATCGCTCGACTGACATGGTCCATTGGACATCGGTTGGGAATGCTCAAGGCGGATTAGCCATGTGGAAGGAAGACACGTTTGGAACAGGCAGTTTCTGGGCTCCTCAAATATTCAAGTACGAAGGTAAATACTACATCGCTTATGCCGCGAATGAGTTGATTGGCATTGCTTCGAGTGACAGTCCCATGGGTCCCTACAAACAGGAAAATATTCATGAGTTACCTCACTCAACAGGTCAAATTGACCCTTACGTATTTATTGATGATGATGGAACGAAATACATGTATTACGTTCGCTTCGTGGGTGGAAACACTTTATATGTTGCCAAGTTAACTGATGACTTCTCCAGTATCAAAGAGAATACTATTACCCGTTGTTTAGGTGCAGAGGAAGGTACTTGGGAATGTGCTTGGAACTATGGAACAGGTAAAATCACAGAAGGACCAACAGTTATCAAGGATGGCGGTTACTATTATCTCCTCTACTCCGCCAATGATTTTCGAGATATCGACTATTCTGTGGGTTACGCTTATTCCAAATCACCCACTGGTCCTTGGACCAAAGTTGGACATCCTTTCCTTTCTCGACATAATACAGGCATCAATGGCTCTGGTCATGGTGATCTGTTTCAGGATAAAGATGGCAACTGGTATTATGTGTTCCACGTTCATGCGAGCAACACAGAAGTGGGCACACGTCGAACTGCGATTGTTCCTATAACGTTAACTGATGATCCAAAGAACAAGTTCATTCCAGACATCGAACGTATGTATCTATTGGACAATTCTGCCTCTGCAAGCGCTTCTTTCCCAAAAGGAGGAAACCGCTTTGAGGTGGATGGAATACATTACAACATTTTGAACAACAACCAATGCGAGGTTACATTCGCTGATCCTGTAAACTTCAACGGATATTCTGGTCGAATAGAGATTCCTTCTCGAGTAGAGAATGACGGACATAGTTATAGAGTGACAGGAATAGGATACAGCGCCTTCTACAAATGCAACAAACTGACATGTGTGGACCTTCCTTCTTCTGTGACATCTTTGGGACAATCTTCTTTTGAGAATAGTGGCATTCGTGAGATAGAATTAGGTTCCATGCTGGCAACGTTTGGCGAGATGTCTTTCAAAGGATGTGACAAGATTCAGGACGTAATTGCCACCAGAACCGTACCTCGAAGCATCCCTGCGGATATGTTCACCTCAACTGTGTATCGAAGAGCAAAACTGTGGGTCCCGTCTGGGCGTGAGGCCGCTTATCAGTCAACGACAGGCTGGAGTTCTTTTACCATTATAAGTGGTAAGCCAGGAAAAGAATTGACATACGACTTCACGCAAGATGGATTCTTTTTTCAAAAAAGCAAAAACATGCCGGATCGCTGTATGGTATCCTATGAATGTGCTGAATATTCCAGTTATCGCGGACCTGACATTACCGTTCCTTCCGCAGTAGAGTTCGAGGGAAACACTTTCGCTGTGACAGAGATTGGCAGGAATGCCTTCCGCGAGAGTCGTCTTATACGCAACGTCATACTGCCAGCATCTGTAGATACCATCAGTTATGCCGCTTTCTATGATTGCTATGATCTGGAGAGCATTGATTTGCCAAAAGGCCTGCTTTTCATTAGCAATGATGCATTCCACAATTGCACTTCGCTTAATACCATTATCGTACGCGCTCAAGAACCTCCTCATTTGATTCTGAAATCTGTCATTCCAACGAATGTGTATTCAGATGCCACAGTATATGTTCCCGCTGGATGCGTTGAGGTTTATAGTGCAGCAGTCAATTGGAAGAATTTCAAGAATTTTGCTGAGCTCCCTTCTGATGGCACCTTCATTCTAGATGTCCTCCACCAAACCACCAATCGTGATCCTCGTATTTTCAGCCTTGATGGAAAGTACGTAGGCACGGATTTTCATCATCTCTCTCATGGAATTTATGTGAGAGGCGGCAAGAAAATCCTGAGATAGAGACCTATATCATCTTCCAGGAATCGTTACTTTAGGCATTTCTTTAAGGTAACCTCCTTCGTTGAAATTCTGATTGTCGGGCAAGTTGCCAGAACGTCCCACTCCTTTCTTCATCAAATCCTTCAATTCAGGCAAATAGTGCTGATATACTTGGCGTGGTTGTACCTGATGTTTTTTGCAAATGGAGGCAGCCATACCCACAACCTCTCCCATCATGGCGATAGTGCGCATTAGACGGGT
>CAMKMK010000037.1 GCA_946413885.1 uncultured Prevotellaceae bacterium | reverse complement strand
GGGATCTGTTAGAAGATTCTCGCCAAGAACAGACGCAGCCATAAGCCATCGAACAGGCACAAAAAAGAGACACACATCCGACTTCCAGAAAAAATAACACTTCCTTATTAGGAAATGTCAAAAGAATCCGTTATCTTTGCACGAGATTTCATAAATTCACTCCTAAAATGAAAACACAGAAGCTGCATAACATGATGCGGATGATTGCCATAGCCACTTGGTTGTGGGGATCATGGGCTGCCAGCGCCCAAACCTCTATCCAGAATCCGTTGCTCTACTCAGACATTCCTGATCCAGACGTGATCTGCGTGGGCAAAGATTACTACATGATCAGCACCACGATGCACATGTCGCCAGGAGCTCCCATCATGCATTCCCGCGATATGAAGCATTGGGAAATCATCAGCTATGTATTTGAGGAACTGCACGATAGCCCTGCCAACAATCTGGAAGGCGGCAACATCTACGGCCGAGGGCAATGGGCTGCCTCGCTGCGTTATCACGAGGGACTCTTCTACGTCTTCTTTGGCACAGGAGGGAAATCCTATATCTATACGGCAAAGAATGCGAAGGGACCCTGGACGATGAAGCTTCAGCTGAATGAGTACTACCACGATGCCTCGATGCTCTTCGACGACGATGGCCGCATCTTCCTTATTTATAATCCTGGTACCATCAAGGTGAAGGAGTTCGCTCCTGATTTGTCGGGCTTCCTCCCGGGAGGTGTCGATCAGGATCTCTATTCTCTCCACGACAGGTGTCTGTTGGAAGGAAGCCACGCCTATAAAATCGATGGGAAATACTACATCACCATGATCTGGTGGCCTCGTGGCGGCATCCGCACGCAACTCTGCTTCCGCTCGACAGACATCAGGGGGCCGTATGAGCATCGCGTCATCCTGAGTGACGATTTGGGATATGCTCATCACGGCGTGGCACAAGGCGGTATCTGGCAGACGAAAAAGGGCGATTGGTACTCGATGCTCTTCCAGGACCATGAAGGAATAGGTCGCATTCCCTGCCTCTTGCCTGTCACATGGAAAGACGGATGGCCCATGCTGGGTGACGAAAATGGAAAGGCGCCTGTGGATTTCACCCTCCCCAACATCAAAGAAAAAGGCAAGAGCAACTTCGTGACGAGCGATGACTTCTCGTCTCGAAAGCTCAATCTGGCCTGGCAATGGAATCACAATCCTGACAATACCCTGTGGAGCCTAAAGGAACGGAAAGGCTACATGCGCCTGAGGACAGGAAAAGTGGTGAGCAACCTGTTCGAGGCACGCAACACCCTGACACAACGTACCGTGGGGCCTCGATGCACGGGTACAGTCAAGATGGAAGTCAGCCAAATGCTGCCAGGCGATCGCGCTGGCCTGTGCTCGTTTTGCTCTGAACCCGGTGGCATCTATGTGGAGAAGACGGAAATAGGACAAAACCTCGTCATGTTTGACCGCAAAGACATAAAAGCTTCTCTCCCCGTCCAAGCCACCACCCTATGGTTCCGCATGGAATGCGACTTCACTACGGATACCGCCCACTTCTCCTATAGCACAGACGGGCAGAACTTCCAACGCATGGGAGAAGGCTTCCACATGATCTTCAGCATGGCTCACTTCACAGGCAACAAGTTTGCCATCTTCAACTATGCCACCAAGACGGCAGGAGGATATATCGATGTGGATGAATTCATACTAACAAACAAATGATGCTGACCAACTCACGAATCCATGAACACCAGTATTTTTGAAAAGCATTACGACATAATCATCATCGGAGGTGGTGCCACAGGGGCTGGTACCGCCCGCGATTGTGCCATGAGGGGACTCAGCACTCTATTGGTGGAGCGATATGACTTCACCACGGGTGCCACAGGGCGCAATCATGGCCTTCTGCATAGCGGAGCACGCTATGCCGTGACCGACCAGGAGTCGGCTACGGAATGCATCGATGAGAACATGATCCTGCGATACATAGCCAAACCTTACGTAGAGGAACACGACGGACTCTTCATCACCTTGCCAGAAGATGACCTGGCATATCAGGAGAAGTTTGTGGAGTCATGCTGGAAAGCAGGTATCAACGCAAAGATCATAGACCCCAAAGAGGCTATCCAGATGGAACCTTCGGTGAATCCCACGCTGATTGGCGCCGTGCAGGTACCAGACGGAAGCATCGACCCCTTCCGGCTTACCATGGCAAACGTGCTGGATGCCCAACTTCATGGGGCACAGGTATTGACCTACCATGAAGTGACAGGATTCATCATGGAGAACGGGCGTATGATGGGAGTTTACCTTCGCGACAACATTACTGGTGAGAAACGGGAAGCCAGAGCCGAGATAACCATCAACGCGGCTGGCATCTGGGGCACATTGGTAGCCCGAATGGCTGGCGTGAATGTTAGCATGTTCCCTGCCAAAGGCTCCTTGCTGATTTTCGGCCATCGCGTCAACAATATGGTAATCAACCGTTGCCGCAAGCCTGCCAATGCGGACATTCTGGTGCCGGGAGACGCCATCACGGTCATAGGAACCACCTCGGATCGGGTTCCCATAGAGAGTGTGGATGACATGCACGTGACCCCAGAGGAAGTAGAAGTCCTGCTGAGCGAGGGAGCAAAACTGGCACCCGCTCTGGCCACAACCCGAATACTAAGAGCCTACGCAGGTGTGCGTCCTCTCGTAGCAAGCGACAACGACCCCTCTGGGCGAAGCATCAGCAGAGGCATCGTTTGTCTGGACCACGAGACAAGAGACGGGTTGGCAGGATTCATCACCATCACCGGCGGAAAGCTGATGACCTACCGCATGATGGCTGAAGTCGCAACCGATATGGCATGCTCGAAACTGGGTGTTCAGCAGAAATGCCAGACAGCCACCACTCCCCTCCCCGGCTCCGACAAATCCACCGTAGAGGAACCTGAGAACCATCTTTATGCCTTCAATGCACGTGTAGGACGACATGGAACATTGGCTCCCAGTATTGCGGCAATGGATGATTACCAGAACTCCCTCGTGTGCGAATGTGAGGAAGTTTCCGTGGGCGAGGTGGCCCATGCGATAGAGAACATGCATGTGAGGACATTGACTCAGTTGAGACGACGTGTCAGGTTGGGCATGGGAACGTGTCAAGGTGAGCTTTGCGCCCTGAGGGCAGCTGGCATCCTTTGCGCCTCATGCAAGAAAAGTATCGAGGAAGAGATGGCAGACTTGGCGGAATTCCTCAACGAGCGATGGAAAGGAATGTATCCTGTGGGATGGGGCTCCACTCTGAGCGAGGCACAATTGACATCCATCATATACCAGGATCTTTGCGGAATAACAAGTCCATCAATGAAAGACAGGAGGCAGGAACCATGAAATTCGATTATATAATAATAGGTGGAGGTTTGAGTGGCCTGACGTGTGGCATACGGTTAAGCCAGGCAGGGAAAAAGGTTGCCATCATATCAGCTGGTCAAAGCACCCTGCATTTTGGCTCTGGATCGCTGGACTTGCTGGGGTACGATAATGAGGGAAATATTGCAGACAATCCCTTAGACGCGATAGGGCGTCTCAACGAGAATCATCCCTACCGCAAGATTGGAACTGAACGGATAGAACGTCTGGCAGAAGAAGCCAAGACGCTACTGGATGATTGTGGCATCCACACGACAGGAACTGCCCAAAAGAACCACTACCGCATCACCCCCATGGGTTTCCTGAAACCTACCTGGCTGACTCTTGAGAACTATGCCACCAGCCCCTCTGCCTCAGAACTGCCGTGGAAAAGTGTAATCTTAGCCAACGTGGCAGGATTCCTGGACTTTCCCATAGAATTCATTTCAGACGGACTGGGAAAGTTGGGCACACGAACAGAGGTGGAGATAATCTCAATCCCTGCCCTAAAGGCACGTCGGCACAGTCCCTCCGAGATGCGTTCTGCCAACATCGCGAAGATTCTCTCTTCAGAGGAGACATTGAACCAAATCGCTGAAGTGCTGAACAGCATGGAGGAAACGGCTGAAGCGATACTGATGCCTGCCATCGTGGGGCTGGACAAACAAGATTCAGAAAGCTCCTTGAAACAGAAAGTCCGTCGCCCGTTGCTTCTTCTGCCCACCCTGCCTCCATCGGTTCCAGGAATAAGAATGCAGACAATGCTGCAAAGACGATTCACTCAATTGGGCGGACTTTATCTGATGGGAAGCATGGTGAAAGAGGGCCACGTGGAAAACGGCAAACTGGAATACGTGACGACCTCCACCTTGATGGACGAAAGATTGACGGCCGATGCCTATATTCTGGCAACAGGTTCTTTCCTGAGCGACGGTCTGAAATCCAACTACGAGCGCATCTTCGAGCCCATCCTGAACCTGGATGTGACAGCAAAAGAGAATCGTGCGGATTGGATCGATCCAAACGTATTCAGAACCCAACCCTACCAAGCTTTTGGCGTGAAGACAAATGAGAGATTCCAGACGAGCCTGGAAGGGCAGACTTTAGAAAACATGTATGCCATCGGTTCTGTGCTGGGCGGGCATAATGCCATCCAACAAGCCGACGGTACGGGCGTATCCATGATGACTGCATTGGCAGTTGCCAACCAACTAATCAACAATTTATAAGACATGGCAACAGATCTGCAATTAACCAATATCAGCGAGAAGGATTTGGAGCAATGTCTGAAATGCTCTATCTGTACAGTTTATTGTCCCGTCTCGAGTGTGACACCCCTTTATCCGGGTCCCAAGCATGCAGGCCCTGATGGCGAGCGATACCGAATAAAGGATCGCCGATTCTTTGATGAAGATGCCCTGAAGATGTGCCTCAACTGCAAACGATGTGAAGTGGCTTGCCCCCATGGAGTTCAGATTGGAGACATCATCCAAACCGCTCGCATCAAGTACAGCCGCCACCCTGTCGGATTGAGGGATTTCATGCTTGCCAATACTGATTTATTAGGCAGCGTAGCCACCAAAGCCGCACCCATCGTAAATTACATGACCAAGGCTGCACCCGTAAAATCGATACTGCACAACGTGATGGGCATCGAGAAGAACCGCACCTTCCCTGACTACACATCGCGAACCTTCGAGTCGTGGTACAAGAAGGAAGCTGCCGCTGAACAAGACAAATTCGAGAAACAGGTCAGTTATTTCCATGGGTGCTACGTGAACTACAACTTTCCTCAATTGGGAAAGGACCTGGTGAAGGTGATGAATGCTATCGGATATGGAGTGAAACTGCTGGATAAAGAACGATGTTGCGGAATTGCTTTAATAACGAACAACATGCCCAACCTGGCCAGAAAGCAAGGCAAGATGAACTTGAAATCGATGAGGCACAGCGTGGAACAGGGACGCCCCATCATCGCCACAAGTTCAACGTGTACCTTCACGATGCGAAATGAATATGAGCACATTCTGCATCTGGACAACGAAATAGCCAAAAACAACTTGAGTCTGGCCACGCGATTCATCTGCCGTCTGGTGGAGGAAGGAAAAGTGAGAATGGCTTTCCGAAAAGACTTTCACATGAAAGTGGCTTACCACACTCCATGCCACATGGAAAGATTGGGATGGGCTGTCTATAGCACAAATCTGATAAAAAAGATTCCTGGCGTTGACTTCCAGATGCTGGAATCCCAATGTTGTGGTATAGGAGGCACGTATGGCTTCAAAAAAGAGAACTATAGCATCTCCCAGAAAATAGGAGAAAACCTGTTCCACCAAATTCGGGAAGCCCAAGTGGACTATGTGGTAACGGATTGTGAGACCTGCAAATGGCAGTTAGAAATGTCGGTTCCCATTCCTGTAATAAATCCCATCTCCCTCTTAGCCCAAGCTTTGGACGTGGAAGAAACACGAAAATTAAATCAACTCTGACATACCAAAATAATGAAAACAACAAAATCATTCCTGTACTGGCAATGGAGAACAATCTTCGTGACGATGATTGGATATGCCTTATTCTATTTCGTCCGCAAGAACTTCTCATTCGCCATTCCTGGACTTAGTGCAGAATATGGTATCACTAAGACCAGTTTCGGCATCATCATGACGCTGGTAACCATTGTGTATGGACTTAGCCGTTTCTTGAACGGATACCTTGCTGACCGCACCAATGCCCGTTATCACATGGCCATCGGTCTTCTGTTGTGTGCAATCGCCAACTATGCTTTTGGATTTGGAGCAGACATAAGCACCCTGCTGACAGGCGAAACAAGTGGCCCGCAATTTACCAATATGATGGTGATGATTTTTGGTATCATCCTGATTCTGAACAATTTCTTCCAAGGTAGCGGATTCCCTCCCTGTGCACGCCTGTTGAGTCATTGGATTCCGGCTAACGAATTGGCGACAAAGATGTCCGTTTGGAACACCTCGCACTCCATAGGAGCCAGCATAGTAGCCATCCTGTGCGGATATGTGATGGGGACTTTGGGAACCAATATGTCGGCAAATCCGGAAATTGTAGCCAACATAGCCACCAATCTCCACATCAACATGGCGGAAGCAGATCGTATGCAAAGTGTATTGGAATCTGCTGCCCACATGGGAGCCTGGCGCTGGTGTTTCTGGATTCCTGCGACCATTGCTCTATGCGGATCCGTTTTCATCTTTGCATTCCTACGCGACACCCCTTCTTCTGTGGGTTTACAGGAAATCCATACTGTGAACAAGAAAGGCAAGGAGAGTGGTGCCGAATACAAAGCGTTCCTCAGCAAGATGGTTTTCCGCAACCGTCTCATTTGGATTTTGGCTATCTCAAACTTCCTGGTTTATATCGTTCGATTCGCTGTATTGGACTGGGGTCCAACATTCTTAAAGGAGGCACGTGGAATGTCGCTTTCTGGTGCAGGATGGACAGTTTCCCTTTTTGAGATATTTGGTATTTTGGGCACTCTTTTCTTCGGATGGGCAACAGACAAATGGATGCAGGGAAAAGCTCACCGTACTTGCCTCTTCTGCATGTTGGGAGTAGCTCTCTTCATGACTGTTTTCCTCATTCTTCCCCAGACCACACCGGTTTGGCTGATGATTGTAGTGTTAGCGATGGCGGGATTCTGTATATATGGCCCACAAGCCCTCATCGGTATCGCAGCAGCAAACCAGGCAACCAATCGTGCGGCAGCAACCGCAAACGGCTTCGTGGGATTGTTTGGATATGCCAGCGGACTGGTTTCTGGTATCGGAGTGGGTATCTTCGTTGATCTGATGAACAAGGTGAACCCTGAGAAGAGTTGGGATTACGTTTTCATGGGCATGATTGGAGTGGCAATACTGGGAGTACTTACATTCTCCGCAATGTGGAGCGCGAAAGCAGACGGATATGGAGAAGAAAATTAAGGAACAACTTATCCGTATCAAGCATGTAGCTCTCGATATGGATGGAACCATCTACATGGGGAACTCCATTTTCCCCTTCACTATCCCTTTCCTCGAAAAACTTGATGGGATGGGTATCTCCTATTCTTTCCTAACCAATAACCCATCAAAGTCTATCGACGATTACCTGAAGAAGCTTTCCAACATGGGAATCCATGCAACAGAGGAAGAAATCTACAATACCACAATAGCCACGATAGACTACATCCATACCCATTATCCCAAAGCCAAGAAACTCTTTCTGTTGGGCACTCCATCAATGATATCCCAATTTGAGAAAGCAGGTTTCATTTCCACTTCCGATGACCCAGACGACCTGCCCGACATCATTGTGGCAGCTTTTGACATGACGCTGAGTTATTCCCGTTTGTGCCGTGCCGCTTGGTGGATCTCACAAGGTCTTCCCTATATTGCGACCAACCCCGATCGTGTGTGTCCCACCAACGAGAGAACTATCCTGGTGGATTGTGGAAGCATCTGCAGATGTCTGGAAAGTGCAACAGGAAGGAAACCTGATATTACATTAGGCAAACCAGACCCCAACATGTTGGTAGGAATCCGGCAACAAAAACATCTGCAAGCTGAAGAGATAGCAATGGTTGGTGACCGCATATATACAGATATCGCTATGGCCTTTAACGCAAATGCGTTAGGATGCCTCGTTCTCTCTGGAGAAACAACATTGGAGGTCGCTAAAGCCGCACCACGTCAACCAGATTTGATTGTGGAAAACATTTGGGAATTAGGACAACTGCTAGAAGAAGCAAGGAAACATTAAAAGAAAGAAAGCGACCTCTGTTGAAGTCGCTTTTCTTTTATTTGCTTTAATTCCTATAAATCAGAAAGGCAAATCATCTACTCCACTAGAAAAGGGAGCACCTGCTGTAAGATCATCAGGAGCATCGCTAACCGGAGGCACGTCAATGGGAGCTACATCAGGAGGAAGCACAGGAGGTGTCTGAGGCTGAAGGTTGCGGTCAACCTTCCACGCACGGATAGAGTTGAACCAACGGCCCTGATATTCGTGAGCATCTATGTCGAAAGAGACGACCAGCACTTCACCCAACTGTATATTGAACTGAGCCATACGATCTGTTCCGAACACCTCAAAAACCATCTTCTTGGGATACTGCTCCAAGGTTTCCAACACATACTGACCCAATTTCCACTCGCTGCCTGTTCTGGCAGATGTGCCACCACGCTCTGGCAACACAGCAATTATTTTTCCTGTTATTTCCATATTATATAATCAATGAATCTTTGCTACAAAGGTATGAAAAAAAACTTAAACAGAGCATTTTCTTGATTTTTTTTTTGCCGTATCAAAGAAAATGAGTAAATTTGCTCAATAATACAAATATTATTCGTAAGGATATGAATTTTAAAGTCTCCAGTTCGGCTCTATATAGCCGCCTAACTGCTGCCAGCAAAGTTTTGGCCAGCAAGAACTCCATGCCCATCTTGGACTGTTTTCTCTTCGCTATCAAAGACGGTGTAATCACTATCACAGCCTCTGACAGCGAAAAGTATTTCATCACTTCTGTACCTGCTATCGAGCAGAATGGTGAGGGTGAATTCTGCATCCCCGCAAAAACCATTATCGATTCCATCAAAGAATTGGCAGAGCAACCTCTCGCCATCTCGGTAAATCAGGACACTCAGGAATTGAAGGGAACGCACAACAGCGGTTCTTTCTCCGTCGTAGCGCAAGACGCAGCTCCTTACCCTATGCCACGTCCCGTGGATGGCGGCACCGTTCTGAACTTGCCTGCTGAAGCCTTGTTGAACGGTATCAATCGTTGCCTATTTGCAACAGCCAACGATGAAATCCGATTGGTAATGAATGGCATATATCTCGACATCAAGCCTGACAGCCTTACCTTCGCAGGAACCGATGGACGCAAATTGGTCCGCAACATCAATCATAACATACAAAGTGGACTTACCACAGGATTCATTCTGCCCAAGAAAGTGGCATCCATCCTGAAGGCTGTCCTAAACAAGGACGACGAGAATCTTGAGATTCATTTTGATAGCGACAGAGCTACCATCAAGACTGCAGACATGACCATGCACTTCCGTCTGATTGAGGGGCGCTATCCCAACTATAATGCTGTAATTCCTGTAAACAATCCCTACATAGCTACGGTTGATCGTGTGGCATTGGCAAGTGCCTTGAAACGTGTGAGTGTATTCTGCAACCAAAGTAGCGGTTTGGTAAAAGTTGAGCTGAACAACAATAACCTGAAGCTGACTGGTCAAGACAACGAATATGCCACCAGCGCCGAAGAATATCTGATATGTGATTATTCCAACAATCCTATCAGCATTGGCTTCAGCTGCCAGTTCCTTTTGGAAATAGCCAATATCCTGGAGGATGACAATCTTACTATCGAATTGGCAGATCCCAGTCGTCCTGGAGTATTGCGTCCAGCAAATGACGATCCTCAGGACGAAATCCTGATGTTGCTGATGCCCATGCGTGTTGAGGACTAGTATTTGGGAATAAGAGAATGAAACTGAAACTGGAGAAACCGATTGTCTTCCTCGACCTGGAAACCACGGGCTTAGATGTTGCCAGGGATCGCATTGTGGAATTGTGCTATATCCGCATAGAACCCAACGGCAATGAGGAAGCCAAGAGTATGCGTATCAATCCTGAGATGCATATTCCCGAAGTGTGCAGCAAAGTTCATGGTATCTATGATGAGGACGTGAAGGATTGCCCTACTTTCAAGGAGATAGCACCAGAGTTAGCCAAAACATTTTCTGGTTGTGATTTTGCCGGTTTCAACAGCAACAAGTTTGATATCCCTTTGCTCGTGGAAGAGTTCATGAGAGCTGGCATTGATCCAGATCTTTCTGACCGCCGCTTTGTGGATGTTCAGAACATATACCACAAGATGGAGCGCAGGACTCTGATTGCTGCTTACAAGTTCTATTGTGGAAAGAATCTGGAGAATGCTCATAGCGCATTGGCTGATACTCGGGCAACCTACGAAGTTCTGCAAGCTCAACTCGACCATTACCCTGACGTGCTGAAGAACGATGTGGAATTCCTGTCGGAATACTCCACCATTGGAAAAAATGTGGATCTTGCTGGGCGATTTGTCTACAATGAGAATGGAGAAGAGATAGTAAACTTTGGCAAATACAAGGGAAAAGCCATCAAAGACGTGTTACGAACTGATCCCAGTTACTACAGCTGGATTCAACAGGGAGATTTCACTTTGAACACCAAGCAAGTATTGGAGAAATTGCGCTTGAAATATGCTAGAAGGTAAGAAGATCGTTTTAGGTATCACAGGAAGTATCGCAGCCTACAAGGCATGCCTTATCATCCGTGGACTCGTCAAGAAAGGTGCTGAGGTACAAGTCGTCATTACTCCTGCCGGCAAGGAATTCATCACACCGATCACCTTGAGTGCTCTTACCAGCAAGCCCGTAATTAGTGAGTTCTTCAACCAGCGAGACGGCTCCTGGCATTCTCATGTGAATCTTGGCCTGTGGGCCGATGCCATGCTGATTGCTCCCGCCACAGCAAGCACCATCGGGAAAATGGCCAACGGGATAGCTGACAACATGCTTATCACGACCTATCTGAGCATGAAAGCTCCCGTCTTCGTAGCACCCGCTATGGATCTGGACATGTATGCTCATCCAACCACTCAAAACAACCTGGAGACATTGAAGGCCAACGGAAATCATATCATCGAACCCGGAACTGGCTTTCTGGCCAGTAAACTGGAGGGAAAGGGGCGCATGGAGGAACCTGAGAGAATCATCGAGATCTTGGATGATTTTTTCGATGGAAGAGAGCAAGATCTGGCAGGCAAAAAAATCCTAATCACAGCAGGCCCCACTTACGAGAAACTGGATCCCGTACGTTTCATCGGAAATTACAGCAGCGGAAAGATGGGGATTGCTTTGGCTGAGGAATGTGCCAAGCGAGGTGCTACGGTAGAACTCATTTGTGGTCCTATCACGCTGAAAACCAACAAGGAGAACATCATCCGCCACGATGTGGAAAGTGCGAATCAGATGTATGAAAAAGCGATTGCGCTCTATCCCAGTTGTGATGCAGGTATTCTGTGTGCAGCAGTAGCGGATTTCACACCTGCAGAAATTGCTGACAATAAAATAAAACGCGAAGGCGACCAACTGGTGCTTCGATTGAATCCCACCAAAGACATCGCCCAAGAACTGGGGCACTTAAAGAAACCTAACCAGCGACTCATTGGATTTGCGTTGGAGACGAACGACGAGAATGTTCATGCCAAGCAGAAACTGAAGAAGAAAAACTTCGACTTCATCGTGCTGAACAGCTTGAATGACCAAGGAGCGGGATTCAGACACGACACAAACAAGATAAGCATCATAGACGCAGAGGGAGAAACCTCATATCCTCTCAAACCGAAGAAAGAAGTAGCAAAAGATATCATCGATCACCTAATAAGAATACTGAAATGAGGAAAACCAGCCTAATTGCCTTGATTGGGCTTTTCTCGTATATAACCCCAATCTCTATTTCCGCTCAAGAGCTGAATGCAAAGGTTGTAATCAACCGTGCTCAAGTTTCTGACACGAAAGGCGATGTGTTTGATGCCTTGGAGAAAAAAGTCACAGAGTTTCTCAACAATCATCAATGGACTGAGATCAAATTCCGAGAGAACGAGAAGATTCAATGCAACTTTAACATAACGGTCAACACCTATAGCGACACCGACAACTCCTTCACTTGTACCCTCCTGGTAAGTGCTAACCGACCCGTGTATGGTTCCAGCTACAATACCGTTAGCTATTCCAACAAGGATACTGAATTCAATTTTATTTTCCAAGAATTCGACCAATTGGAATACCGTCCTGAAACAATCGACAATAATCTGGTAGCCCTGCTGGCATATTATGCCTATATAATCATTGGATTCGATATGGATACCATGTCTCTCAAGGGAGGAACTACCTTCTTACAAACTGCCGAGGATATCGTGACGGCAGCCCAGAGCTTAGGTTATCCTGGATGGAAAGCTTTCGATGACAGCAAGAACCGTTTTGGCATTCTTAACGATTATATGGATGGCGCCTTGGAAGGCCTGCGTGTTCTCAACTACAAATATCATCGTCAAGGATTGGATCAGATGGCAGAGAATCCCGACGAGGCACGGAAGGCAATAGCAGAAGCTCTGGAATCGCTCGATGAAGCACACAAAGCTAAATCCTTAAGTAGTGTCCCTCAGTTGTTCACCGAATACAAACGCAACGAACTGGTAAGCATTTTCTCTGGCAAGGATGATAATGCCACACGCGAGAGAATCTACGATATTCTCTTTGCCATTGATGCCTCGCAAAACACGGAATGGCAAAAAATCAAAAAATAGTCTCCCACTTGTATGCTGAAACATCTGTACATCAAGAACTATGCTCTCATCGAAGAGTTGGACATTGATATGCACAACGGGTTTTCCGTCATCACGGGCGAGACGGGAGCTGGCAAGTCTATCATACTGGGAGCCATAGGGTTACTGCTAGGGCAAAGAGCTGACAGCAAAGTAATCCAGGAGGGGACACAGCGATGCATCATCGAGGCTGAATTTGATCTGCGGAACTATCATTTGGAATCTTTCTTTGAGCAGAATGACATTGATTACAACGAGGAAGACAGCATCCTTCGTCGAGAACTGACTACTGCAGGAAAAAGTCGAGCCTTCATCAATGACACGCCTGCCACTGTGGCTCAGATGAAGGAACTGGGCGAACACCTCATCGACATCCATTCCCAGCACCAGAATCTTCTCCTCGGCACCGAAGACTTCCAGCTAAACGTGTTGGATATCATTGCCCAAGATCAAGCGGAACTGGAAAAATACAAAAACCTCTATAGCACTTTCAAGAAACTGCAACAGGATTTAGAGGATTTAGTCAACCAGTCTCGCAAAAGCGACGAAGAACAGGATTACTTGAAATATCAGTATCAGCAACTTGAGGAACTGAATCCACAACCTGGTGAAGACGAGGCGTTGCAGCAAGAATCAGACCTTCTGAGTCACGCCGAGGAAATCAAGTCTACCCTATTCCAAACTGAGTCTATGTTTAGCGATGAAGACAGAGGAGTTCTGAAAACGCTGCGACAGGCATGTCAACAGATGCAGAACTTGACCCGACTTTATCCTCCAGCAGAAGAATTCTCGGAAAGGATGGAGAGTTCTTACATTGAGCTGAAGGATATTCTGGGGGAAGTCTCCAGCCAATGCGAATCCATCGAGTATGACCCTGAACGACTGCAGCAAATCTGTGATCGGTTGGATGCACTATACAGTTTGGAACAGAAACATCATGCAAGGAATTCCGACGAGTTGATGAGCATCCGAGAAGACCTCTCCCGTCGTCTGGAAGCCATCGATAATTCAGATGAATTGATAAGTAAACTCCAAAAGGACGTTCTCCTGGCAGAAAAAGAAGCAGAGAAGCAGGCCCAAAAACTTTCCCAACTCAGAAAAAATGCTGCCAAGATCGTGGAGAAAGACATGCTGGAAAAACTGGTGCTTTTAGGAATGCCTAATGCTCATTTCCACATTGATTTCCAGGCGACAGAACTCAAGGCCAATGGACAGAACCGTGTCACTTACTTTTTCAACGCCAACAAGAATTCTACTCCTCAACCTATTGCTCAGGTAGCCAGTGGAGGTGAGATAGCCCGCATCATGCTCTGCTTGAAAGCCCTGATAAGCGGAGCAACCTGCCTGCCCACCATCATCTTCGATGAGATAGATACGGGTGTCAGCGGTCGGATAGCAGAATGCATGGCTCAAATCATGAAAGAGATGAGCCAGAAGGAAGGCCGTCAGGTGATCAGCATCACACATCTGCCACAGATCGCAGCCCTAGGAACCTCACATTATCGTGTCTATAA
>CAMKMK010000036.1 GCA_946413885.1 uncultured Prevotellaceae bacterium | reverse complement strand
TATTTGAGATTGAATGTTTTGCCATCAAGTTTCAGCAAAGAAGAGAAATAAAGTACTCAGAAATGACAGAAGCAGAATACATACAACAGCATCGAAACGAAGACGTACATACTCTTGCTTTCAAGAAAATTCCTGATGGAATAAATCTACAGTTTTGCCTTCAGCAAATCGAAGGTTGGCAACTGGCTTGTAAAAAGCTACCTCAATGGACTGAGAAAGAGGGTATTCTTTTCCCACCTCGACTCTCAATGGAACAATGCAGCAGCCAATCCACTTCCCTTTACAAACAACAAGTGGTAGAACGGCTCCTCCCTGAAGAGAAAAGACAGGAAATGATCGACCTGACAGGAGGCTATGGAGTAGATTTCAGTTATCTTGCACCTCTTTTCAAACACGCTACCTACGTGGAACAAAACCCCCACCTCTGCAAGTTGGCCCAACATAACTTTCCTGTTCTTGGATTATCTAATACTGATATCGTTTGTGGAGATGGAATGCAACTCCTCACACAAACGAATCAAACCTATTCTCTTGTCTATATGGACCCTGCCCGACGGGATAATGCAGGACGTAAAACAGTGGCTTTGGAAGATTGTACACCTGACATTACCCAACTTGCCACTGAATTTACCCTTCGAAGTCATGTGACACTTGTTAAACTCTCGCCAATGTTAGACATTTCGTTAGCACTTCGCACCCTTAAAAATGTGTCAGAGGTTCATGTGGTCAGTGTAGAAGGTGAATGCAAAGAACTGTTACTCGTAATTGCTGCTGACAGAAAAATCGAAGAAATCAAGTTTTACTGTGTTAATTTGAGAAGTGGGGATCCGATCTTTGTCTGTTCCGAAACAGAAAGGTACACCACACCAGACATATTGCCTCGATTGTCTAACGAAGAAACCTTTCTCTACGAGCCAAATGCCTCGATCCTGAAAGCTGGTGTTCAGAATACTTTGTGTTCGTTATATAATCTAAAAAAAATACATCCTAACAGCCATCTTTTCGTCAACAACCAATTGATAAAAGGTTTTCCTGGAAGATCTTTTCGCATCGTAGGATGGAGTGATTTCAGCAAAAGAAACCTGTGCACATTATTAGGAGACCTTAAGCAAGCCAATCTGGCAACCCGTAATTTCCCCACCAGTGTGGAAGTTCTGCGAAAACGATTGAAACTTCGCGAGGGTGGACAAGACTATCTTTTTGCCACAACCCAAGCCGATGGAAGCCATATACTAATAAGAGGGGAGAAAATATTTTCTACCTGATTGCTTTATATTTGGCTCTCGCTTCTGCTCTCGAAATGTAATTAAAATGCCACCATTCGCTTCGTAAAGGGGTAAATCCCGCCTCACGCATCACACTGCGAAGCAACTCACGATTCCTCTTCGCTTGAGTACTGATGATTCCTTGATTAACCAGTGAAGCCTCTTGATCTATATGGGCATAACTGCCGAGAAAATCAATTTTCGTGCCCATGTCCAAAGTGTCTCCAGTAGCCTCATTACATAGGGTCACATCAACAGCCATTCCGTAATTATGGAGTCCGCCACCATTTTTGGGGTTGCTTACATAAATATTCTTTTTGGTTCCAGCCACCACATCCCACATCTTTTGTTGAATACTCATTGGACGTGCTGCATCATAAACTTTCAGACTGAGGTCAGGTCGTTTCTGCCGCAAAATTTTCTGAGCATGAACCAATGCCTTTGCAGCCTTTGGATGTAAGTAGGCTTCACGCAAATCCGTATAAAGAATCTTACCTGTAAAATTATCGGATCGAGCATACATCAAACTAACCTGGATGGTAGAGTCCAAACTGGTTATATCTATAAAGCCCTGTGCTTCCATTCTCTGAGCAGTAGCACTCTTCTGCGCAGAGAGGGGAAGATTTACAAAAAACAATAAAACAAAAAGTGTTTTATGCATTATACAGTACAAATTATGGTGCAAAAGTAAGAAGATTTATAGATTTAAGGAAAACTTGTATCAAGAAAAAAACAAAGAAAAGTGAAATAAATCTTCTGAAATAAATTAGAAATTGAGGAATAGAACATAGATAAACAAAGAGTGGGCCACTCAAATGAGCGACCCACTCTTTCCTTTGAAAAGAAAATTTATTTTACGCGATAACGCACTTCCTTAGTACGATACTTTTTAACAGTATACTTGTCCTTAACATCCTTCAGACCTGTTGCTCTGATGATTGTTACACGGTTCTTATCGTTCTCTGCAAAGGGCTGAACGGTATCACCAAAGTACTCTGCAGTCATGATAGCGGGATCTACACCTGCTTCTGTCAAAGCTTTAACAGCTTTCTCTGAACGCTGCTGAGAATAACCCATGTTGATCTTTGGGTTACCTGTCTGAACGTCAGCATAAGACTTCAGGGAAACCTTGCACTCGCGGTGATCCTTCAGGAAAGCGCCGATTGCCTTCAACTGCTGGTCGGGATCGTTGAAATCACTCTCACGAATCTCATAGAATACGTTCCAAGTAATAGTGCCATCTTCAACACGAGGAGTGTAAGCAATGTCATCATACCAAATGGTATCGATACGAGTCTCCCACTGCTCTTCAATTTTCTTCTTCTTGAAGCCAAACTTGTAAGCAAGACCTACCTGGGCTGTCACTTGCCAATCGTCCTTGTTGGCAACCTTGCTATTGTAGCGGTCGCTCTTGCTATTAGCATCAACTTCAACATTGAAACTCCAATGCTTGCTCAAATTGAAATCAACCATTGCTCCTACACGACCATTGTGGCTCAAACGATCACTCTTGTATGCGAATGGCATAACGTCCTTACGAGCATAAGCAGGACCATTATCCCATGCATAATCCAGACCAATACCACCAATCAAATACAGATTTACAGGATAATAGTCTTTCTTACCAAACAAGGTAATCAAGTTAATCATCAAATCAAGATCTGAAGTCAAATACTTATAATCATACTTGAAATCCTCAAATGCATCTTTGTATGCACCCATGCTGCCAGCGCCATCGCCCCAAAATTTACTGTTGAAGTGCAAACGAGCACCTACAACGGGAGTGAAGAATCCACCAAAAGAAAGACTTGAAGTGGGAGTGATCAACTTGAGATTGTTGTAGTCAGTAAAAGTGGTCTGAGCACCACCCTGAATGCCAACAAACATGTAGGGATAAGGTTTGT
Organism: uncultured Prevotellaceae bacterium; assembly: GCA_946413885.1. Taxonomy (GTDB): domain Bacteria; phylum Bacteroidota; class Bacteroidia; order Bacteroidales; family Bacteroidaceae; genus Physcousia. The sequence continues at coordinate 11,175 of CAMKMK010000036.1, read as the reverse complement.
AATCCTTACCATCATTAACATTCTCAGCATAAACAGCTGACGAAACGCCCAATGCCAAAACAGCAACAGCGAAAATGTTTTTGAAATGAATCATAGTTACTCTACTGAATTACTTATAATTATACAATTTTGAACAAAAATATAGGTTTTTTATAAGGTGACCAAAAAAAATTATCTTTTTTTCACTTTTTGCATATAAATTATTTGGTTTTGTAGCATGGACATTACTTTTACCGCTCAAATCAGTCAAAGAAATCCCCCTCCTGGCAAATCCAAAAGGGGGATTTCTTTGAATTGTTCAACACCTCGTCGAGACAAATCAACTTTAGAGGTGGAATTCTAATTATTTCTTTACCAATTCACGCACTTCCTTGGTACGATACTTCTTTACAGTGTATTTGTCCTTGACATCCTTCAAACCAGTTGCCTTTATGATAGTGACACGGTTCTTGTCGTTCTCTGCAAAGGGTTGAACGGTATCACCAAAGTACTCTGCTGTGATGATAGAAGGATCTACACCTGCTTCCGTCAAAGCTTTAACTGCTTTCTCTGAACGCTGCTGAGAATAACCCATGTTGATCTTTGGGTTACCTGTCTGAACGTCAGCATAAGACTTCAGGGAAACCTTGCACTCGCGGTGATCCTTCAGGAAAGCGCCGATTGCCTTCAACTGCTGGTCGGGATCGTTGAAATCACTCTCACGAATCTTATAGAATACGTTCCAAGTAATAGTACCATCCTCAACACGAGGTGTGTAAGCAATGTCATCATACCAGATGGTATCGATGCGGGTTACATACTCTTCTGCTTGAACAGGTCTCTTCTTATAACCAAATTTAAAATTCAAACCAACCTGACCAGTAAACTGAAGAAGATCTGTAACGAACTTATTCTGTTTGCCAGGAACGATGTGATTGATATCTCCTTCAACATTCAAACTCAGATTCTTATGCAGAGGGAAATCTATACCCAAGCCCAAACGGTTGTTGAAAGCCCAACGCTTATCATTTTCTGCATATTCCAAATTTACAGGAGGAGTACCATTCACCAAATCAACAGCCTCATCATTGTTCCATGCATAGTTGGCACCCAAACCAAATACAAAATACAAGTTGGCAGGATAACTTTCCTTCTTGCCAAACAAGGTACAAAGATTAACCAAAGCATCTGCACTGGTTGTCAAATAATTGTAATTGAAATGTGTGTCTGCTGTCTTATTAAAATACTCAGCACCTGCCTTATCCCAAATCCCATTAAAATGCAGTCGTGCCCCAAATACCTTAGTAAAATAACTTCCAAAACTGAGACTTGCTGTGGGAGTGAAAGTCTTCCAGTTATTGAACTCTGGATTGAAGGTGTCCTGAACACCACCCTGAACGCCAATGAACAGGTAAGGATAGGGCTCATAATCTTTCTCTGTACTCTGTGCGCTGACAGATACAGGAATGCTCAAAGCCAAAGTAGCTAAAGCAAGAATTGTCGTAATCTTTTTCATCCGATTAACTCTTTAAATTAATATAGATTGTCATTGTCTTTGCAAAAATAACACATTTTATATTTTACCACAAAATATTAACATCTTTTTGACCATAATCACGTTTTTTTTTATAAATTATGGTATAAAGAACCAAAATGTCATTAGTTTTATGTAACTTTGTATCCTAAATATAAGCTTTATAAAGCATGTCAGATATTATTATTTCTCACGTTAAATCAAAAAAGGAGTTAAAAGCATTCATACGCTTCAGCTATGAATTATACAAGGACAATCCGTATGCAGTACCCGATTTGTTGGAAACCACATTGGATACCTTCAATCCCAAGAAGAATCCTGCTTTTTCTTTCTGTGAAGCAGAATTGTTCTTAGCTGTACGTCACGGGAAAATTGTGGGGCGTGTAGCTGCCATTATCAATCATAAAGCAAATAAAATTTGGAGTGAGAAAAACGTACGGTTTGGTTGGATAGACTTCATCGATGATTTGGAAGTTACTCGTCTTCTACTTGATGCTGTTGAGAAATGGGGAAAAGAAAAAGGTATGACCAAAATGGTTGGCCCTCTTGGATTCACAGATATGGATCTGGAAGGTATGCTGACCGATGGCTACGACCAAATCTCAACCATGAACTCCATCTATAACTATCCTTACTATCCTGAACACATGAGGGAACTTGGTTTAGAGAAAGAAGTAGGATGGGTAGAACGCAAGGTTTTCGTTCCAAAGAATGGTCATGAAGCAGATCAGCAGAAATACTTCCACATTGCAGAACTGGTAAAGAAGCGTTATGGATTTCGTATTCACGAGTTCAAGAGTAAAAAGGAAATCCGCAAAGGTGGATATATCAAGAAAGTGTTGGATGTGGTAAACCGCTCTTACGCCAACCTGTATGGCTACAGCGAGATGGATGAGAGACAAATGGAAACCTACGCTAACGAATACCTGACTTTTTTAGACAAACGTTATCTTTCAGTTGTGGAAACAGCAGAGGGAGAAGTCATCGGCATGGGTATATGCATTACCAGCTTGAGTCGTGCGATCCAGAAAGCTAAAGCCAAACTTTTCCCATTCGGATGGTTCTATCTGGCCAAGGCATTATGGTTCAACAAGCAACCACAGATATTAGACATGCTCCTCGTAGGTGTTTTGCCAGAATATCAAGAAAAGGGAGCCAATGCTCTTATTTTTTCTGACATAATACCCAAGGCTATCAACGATGGTTACGAATGGGCAGAAACACATCATCAGTTGGAAGATAATGGACCCAGTCAGGCACAATGGAAATATCTGGATTGCATTATTCATAAGAAACGCTGTGCATTCAGTAAAGAAATCAAGTAAACATGGAAAATATCGAAATACAGCAAGCCCCCGTCAATTATGACGAGGGCAATATCCGTCATCTGAGCGACATGGAACATGTGCGTACCCGTCCTGGTATGTACATTGGTCGATTAGGAGATGGCTCACAAGCCGAAGATGGCATTTATGTCCTGCTGAAAGAGGTCATCGATAACAGCATTGATGAATTCAAGATGAATGCAGGAAAACGCATTGAAGTTAATGTAGAAGACAACCTTCGTGTCAGCATCCGGGATTACGGACGCGGAATTCCTTTAGGCAAACTTGTGGAAGCTGTCAGCATGCTGAACACAGGAGGAAAATACGACTCCAAGGCTTTCAAGAAAAGTGTTGGGTTAAATGGAGTTGGTCTAAAAGCTGTGAATGCTTTGAGCAGTCATTTTGAGGCATATTCTTATCGTGATGGTCAAGTTCGAAAAACATCGTTTGACAAAGGTGTTTTAGAAAGTGATGTCACAGAATCCACACAAGAGGAGAATGGCACCTATATTTTCTTTGAGCCCGATTCCACCCTCTTTAAGCACTATGCCTTCCGAAGTGAATTCATCGAGATTATGTTGAGGAATTACACTTACTTGAATACAGGACTGACCATCATGTTCAACGGTCGTCGCATCCTCAGCCGCAATGGACTAAGCGACCTTTTGACTGACCGTATGGATTATCAACCCTTGTATGAAATCGTACATCTGAAGGGCGAGGATATTGAGATTGCATTTACCCATACAGATCAAAATGGAGAAGAGTATTACTCTTTTGTCAATGGACAACACACCACTTTAGGTGGTACACACCAGGCTGCTTTCAAGAAATACATCGCTGAGGTCATCAAGGATTATAGTGGAAAGTCTTTTGAGTATGGGGACATCCGTAATGGCATGGTAGCTGCCATCAGCATTGATATTCAGGAACCTATGTTTGAATCCCAAACGAAAATCAAATTGGGTTCTCTGACCACTGCTCCAGAGGGCGGTATCAGTATCGACAAATTCATTGGCGATTTTGTAAAAGAGCAGGTAGATAACTATCTCCACAAGAATACAGACGTTGCCGATGTAATCCTGAAGAAAGTTATCGAAAGTGAAAAAGAGCGTAAGGCAATGGCTGGTGTAGCCAAGAAAGCTCGAGAGATGAGTAAAAAGGCTAACTTGCACAATCGTAAGTTGCGTGATTGCCGTGTTCATTTAACCGATACCCGTGGTGATCAGCAGGAAGAGAGTTGCATCTTCATTACAGAGGGAGATTCTGCCAGCGGAAGTATTACCAAGAGTCGTAATGTAAACACACAAGCTGTGTTCAGTCTTCGAGGAAAACCTCTCAACAGTTATGGCATGACCAAGAAAGTGGTTTATGAGAACGAAGAATTCAACCTCTTGCAAGCAGCCTTGAACATTGAAGATGGCTTAGAAGGACTTCGCTACAACAAGGTGATTGTGGCCACAGATGCTGATGTTGACGGAATGCACATCCGTCTTCTTATGATTACATTCTTCTTGCAATTCTTCCCTGATCTTATCAAGAAAGGACATGTCTACATTCTCCAGACACCTCTCTTCCGTGTTCGTGGCCGTAAGACCAAGATTGGAAAGAATAAGGTTAAGCAATTGGAGGCAGAAGCAGCCATCAAATCTGGCGATGATGAGTATGAAGGAAAGTCCCAACGCAAACATTTGAGCATCACACCCGACTTCATCACCCAATATTGTTATAGTGAAGAAGAGCGTGTGGCTGCCATTGAGGACTTGGGACCCGATCCTGAGATTACACGATTCAAAGGCTTGGGCGAAATCAGTCCTGACGAGTTTAAGAATTTTATCGGACCCGATATCCGGTTAGAGCAAGTGACACTCAACAAAAGTGATCAAGTGGCAGAACTCTTGGCATACTACATGGGAAAGAATACTATGGAGCGTCAAAACTTTATCATTGACAACCTTGTCATCGAAGAAGATTTAGCAGAGGAGGAAAATGAAGAAACTGCATAAAGCCATATTCCCTGGGTCTTTTGATCCCTTTACTGTCGGACATGCCGACTTGGTAGCGAGAGGACTTGATTTGTTTGACTCACTCATTATCGCCATTGGCTATAACGAACATAAACAAGGATGGATTCCTGTGGAAGAAAGAGTTGCTGCACTTAGGAAGTTCTATGCTAACGAACCACGTATTCAGGTTGAGAGCTATCAATGTTTAACCATCGATTTTGCAAAAGAAAAAGGTGCAAAATTCATTCTGCGTGGCATTCGATCCATAAAAGATTATGAATATGAACGGGACATTGCTGAGATGAACAAGAAACTCTCAGACATCGAAACCATCGTTCTTTTCGCTAATCCTAACTTGAGCAGTATCAGCAGCAGTATCGTTCGAGAATTATCTCATTTTGGTAAGGACATACAAAACTGGCTGCCAAAGGGACTTCATTACGAATTAGAAACATACAAGAAATGACAATGAAAAGATTATTCTTCAGCATAACACTTGTGCTCATTGCTATAACCTCGTGGGCACAGACAAATAATTTGCCCCAAACGCCGTTAGACGAACAGATCCGCAAATTGGTGATGGCAACTGTAATGATCAACAACTATTACGTTGATAGCGTTGATTGCAAGAAATTGACAGAGGATGCCATTAATGGTATTTTATCAAAACTTGATCCTCATTCTGCTTACACAAATGCTACAGAGACCAAAAAGTTGACAGAACCTCTTGCTGGCAGTTTTGATGGTATTGGTGTTCAATTCAATATCTTGGAAGATACTCTCCTCGTCATCCAACCTGTCCCCAAAGGTCCAAGTGAAAGAGTTGGAATCCTTGCAGGAGATCGTATCATCAATGTGAACGATACTGCTATTGCTGGTGTAAAGATGAGCCGTGAGGAAATCATGCGACGCCTGCGTGGCCCCAAAGGAACTGTTGCCCATTTGGGCGTTCTGCGTTCGGGCATTAAGGATACCCTGAAATTCGATGTGGTTCGAGACAAGATTCCCGTTAACTCTGTGGATGCTGCCTATATGGTAACTCCCACTATCGGACTGATCCGTTTCAACAACTTTGCTCAAACTACCCATGAAGAAATAGTGGAAGCCATCAAGAAATTGAAAGAACAAGGCATGCAAGACGTTATTTTGGATCTTCAGCAGAATGGTGGTGGTTTCCTTCAGGCTGCAGCCGATATTGCCAGTGAATTTCTTGCCAAAGGCGACCTGATTGTTTATACGCGTGGAAGAAGTGTACCTAATCAGGAATTCCGTAGTACAGGTGGTGGTTTGTTCACAGAAGGTAAAGTGGCAGTGCTTGTGGATGAATACAGCGCCTCTGCCGCAGAGATTCTTTCAGGTGCCATTCAAGATCAAGACCGTGGAATCGTTATCGGCCGCCGTACCTTTGGCAAGGGACTCGTTCAGCGTCCCATTGATATGCCCGATGGCAGCATGATTCGCTTGACTGTTGCCAAATATTATACGCCCAGTGGTCGATGCATCCAGAAACCTTACGAGAAAGGAGACAAACTGAGTTATGCCAAGGATGTTGTGAACCGTTACAATAAAGGTGAATTGACTAATGCCGATAGCATTCATTTCCCTGATTCCTTGCGTTATCAGACTTTACGAGAAAAGCGAACCGTCTATGGAGGTGGAGGTATCATGCCTGATTACTTCGTCCCCTTGGACACCACCAAGTATAGCAAATGCTATCGTGAATTATCTGCCAAGAGCATCATCATCAATGCCAATCTTAAGTACATGGACAAGAATCGGAAGAAGCTGACCAAGGATTACCCCACATTTGAGAAATTCCACAGCGACTTCCAGATTCCTGAGAATGTCATAGATGACATCTTTAAGGAAGGAGAGAAACAGAAAATCGTGCCCGCCGATGAGGAGGAAAAGGCAAAGACAATAGACAACATACGACTGATATTGAAAGGTCTTGTCGCACGTGATCTTTGGGACATGAGCGAATACTTTTCCATCATCTACGAGAATGATGAAGTGGTGAAGAAAGCCATAGAATTGCTTTCTAAATAGGAGGAACCAAACATGATTTCATACAACGCAGAAGGAGTGAAGATGCCTGCGATTAAGCGTCGCCAGAACAGTGCATGGGTAAAGGCTGTTGCTGCTTCCTATGGAAAGAAGGTTGGTGAGATAGCCTACATTTTTGTTGATGACAAGAAAATTCTGAATGTCAACCAGCAATATCTTCAGCATGACTATTATACCGACATCATCACGTTTGACTATTCTGATAATGACACCATAAGTGGCGATATCTTCATCAGTTTGGATACTGTTCGCTCCAATGCAGAGCAAATAGGTACTACATACGAACAAGAGTTGAGCCGCGTCATTATCCACGGCATCCTGCATCTATGCGGAATCAACGACAAAGGACCTGGTGAGCGTGAGATGATGGAAGTGGCAGAAGATAAAGCTCTAAAAATGAGATAAATGGAAGACAATTTCGACATACGGCAGCAATCCAATACAAAGGAGAAGGACTACGAGAATGCGCTTCGTCCCCTGCGGTTCGAAGACTTCAGTGGTCAGCAGAAAATAGTTGATAACTTGCGAATCTTTGTGGATGCTGCAAAATACCGTGGCGAGTCTCTCGACCACGTGTTGCTTCATGGCCCTCCTGGATTAGGAAAGACCACGCTGAGCAATATCATTGCCAATGAGCTGGGAGTCGGTTTTAAGCTGACCAGTGGTCCCGTCTTGGACAAGCCTGGCGACTTGGCTGGTATTCTCACAAGCTTAGAGCCCAATGATGTTCTTTTCATCGACGAGATTCATCGTCTTTCACCTGTTGTGGAAGAGTATCTCTACAGTGCAATGGAGGACTACCGGATTGACATCATGATTGATAAGGGACCCAGTGCCCGAAGCATTCAGATCGATTTGAATCCTTTCACTTTGGTTGGAGCCACTACGCGAAGTGGTTTGTTGACAGCTCCTTTGAGAGCCCGTTTTGGCATCAACATGCACCTCGAGTATTACGATGCTGAAACGCTCCAAAAGATCATCATGCGTTCGGCTGGCATTTTGGGATTACCCATCAGTACAGAGGCTGCTGGCGAGATTGCAAGTCGCAGTCGTGGAACACCTCGTATTGCCAATGCACTTCTTCGACGGGTTCGCGACTTTGCCCAGATCAAGGGAAACGGTCGCATCGACATGAAGATTGCCCGCTTCGCTCTCGAGGCCCTCAACATCGACCGCTATGGATTGGATGAGATAGACAACAAGATCCTGCTTACCATTATTGATAAATTCAAGGGAGGACCCGTTGGTATCAGCACCATAGCGACAGCCATTGGCGAAGATGGAGGAACCATCGAAGAGGTTTACGAGCCTTTCCTTATCAAGGAAGGTTTCATCAAGCGTACTCCCCGTGGGCGTGAAGTGACAGAATTGGCATACAGTCATTTGGGACGCAGTATGGGCAGCCGTTACGGCAATCCTCTGCAAGCAGATTTATTTGATTAGGAAAAGTTATGGTTCTCAACTATATTTGGATAGGTTTCTTCGTCATTGCATTCATCATTGCAGTGGTTCAGTTGCTAATGGGTAATACAGAGGTTTTCCCTGCCATAATGAACAGCACCTTTGATTCTGCCAAGACGGGATTTGATATTTCATTAGGTCTGACAGGTGTGTTGAGTCTTTGGATGGGCATCATGAAGATTGGCGAGAAAGGTGGTATGGTGAATGCCTTGGCTCGATGGCTCAGCCCTCTGATGACACGTCTCTTTCCTGAAATTCCAGCAGGCCATCCTGTCTTTGGCCATATCTTCATGAACATGGGTGCCAATATGCTTGGTCTGGATAATGCTGCTACACCTCTTGGTTTGAAAGCAATGGAGGGGTTACAAGAGCTGAACTCTGAAAAAGAGAAAGCCACCAATGCCATGATCATGTTCTTGGTACTCAACACAAGTGGACTTACCCTGATACCTGTTGGTGTAATGGTATATCGAGCCCAGATGGGAGCTGCCCAACCTACCGATGTCTTCATCCCCATCCTGATAGCCACCACCATTGCTACGCTCGCAGGTATGGTCATCACAGCCCTTTATCAGCACATTAATCTCTTCAATCGGGTTATCCTTGGCACAATGATTGGCTTGGCTGTTCTCATCAGCGCCGTCATTTGGGTTGGTACTCAGGTAGATCGCGAAACAATGAATCTTTGGAGTACTACCATAGCCAACATCATCCTTCTTGGTATCATCATCGCTTTTATCTTGGCGGGTGTACGCAAGAAAGTGAATGTTTACGAAGCCTTCATTGAGGGAGCAAAAGGGGGATTTGATGTGGCAATTCGCATCATTCCTTATCTGGTGGCAATCCTTGTTGCCATTGGAGCCTTTCGCGCAAGTGGCGCTATGGACTTTATCGTGAACGGATTGGAGAAACTGGTTGTCCTTTGTGGAGGTGATGCTGATTTCGTGGCTGCTCTGCCTACCGCTATCATGAAACCTCTCAGCGGGAGTGGAGCCCGTGGCATGATGGTCGATGCCATGCAGATCTACGGACCAGATTCCTTCGTGGGACGGCTCTCTTGTGTGTTCCAGGGTGCCACAGATACCACTTTCTACATCCTTGCCGTTTACTTTGGTAGTGTGGGGGTCCGTAATACCCGCCATGCAGTCAGCGCAGGTCTTCTCACGGATCTGGTGGGAGTAATTGCCTCCATTGGTATTGCATACATTTTCTTTGAATAGGTTATGGCAAACTTATCTTCTTTGGCAAAGGATACTGCCATCTATGGTTTGAGCAGCATCATAGGACGTTTCCTCAACTACATGCTCGTCCCGCTCTACACCCATTATATGCCCACACAATCGGGCGACTACGGCATCTCCACCAATATGTATGCCTATACAGCTCTCATTCTGGTCTTGCTGACCTTTGGAATGGAAACTACCCTTTTCCGCTATGCCAACGACGAGCAGCAACATCCTGACACTGTGTTTTCCACTGGTTTTGCTGTGATAGCCTCGCTGACGGCTCTCTTCCTGGCACTCGTCTTTGGTTTCATTACTCCCATAGCTGGAATTCTTGGTTACAGCGAACATCACGAGTATCTGCTTATGATGGCTACCGTCGTGGCTATGGATGCCCTGCAGGCCTTACCCTTCTCCTACCTGCGGTTCCAGAAGCGTGCCATCCATTTCGCCTCACTCAAGCTGCTGTTCATCGTCTTCAGTATTGCCCTGAACGTTGTTTACTTCGTGCTTTTGGGTAAGACCAGCGTCTTCTATGTCTTTGCCATCAATCTTGCCTGCACCAGCCTCATCATGCTGTTCTTTATTCCTGAACTCTTCAAGATCAAATGGCATTTCGACGGCACGCTGCTTCGCAAGATGCTTTCCTATTCCTGGCCTATCCTCATACTTGGCATCGCTGGCAGTCTGAACCAGGTAGCCGACAAGATCATCTTCCCTCTGGTCTATCCTGACAATGCCGAGGCCAACGTGCAGTTGGGTATCTATGGAGGCTGCGTGAAAATAGCCATGATAATGGCTTTGATTACCCAAGCCTTCCGCTATGCCTACGAACCCATCGTGTTTGCCAAGGCACAGGATGGCGACAAAAACGAATACTATGCAGTTGCCATGAAGTACTTCCTCATCTTCACTCTGCTGGCCTTTTTGTGTGTCATGGGTTACATCGACATTCTGAAACTCATTTTAGGAAAGGGTTACCGCGAGGGTATGCAGGTAGTGCCTATCGTCATGGCAGCAGAGATCATGATGGGAGTGTATTTCAATCTTTCTTTTTGGTACAAGCTTATCGATAAGACCATCTATGGAGCCTGGTTCTCATTAGCTGGTTGCATTGTCCTGTTTGCCGTTAACATCTGGGGCATCCCACGTTATAGCTACATGGCTTGCGCATGGGGAGGTTTCGCTGGTTATGGTACGTCGATGGTGCTCAGTTACATTGTTGGCCAAGTAAAGAACCCCATCCCCTATCCGATGAAAAGCATAGGTGTGTATGTGCTGATGACGGTTCTTCTCTTCTTCGTCATGCAACAGGTGCCTGAGAGTTGGCACATCCTGCTGAGACTGGTAATCAATTCGTTGTTGATTCTTGCTTTCGTGGCATACATCTTCCATCACGATCTGCCTCTGAAAAACCTACCCGTTGTGGGACGTTATTTCAGATGATTGCAAGGCATCACTCGCGTACCTAATTATAATAATAAAGAGAGTGATTGTATGAGCGGAAAAACATAAGTAAGATAGGCGGGCAGTAATGCTCGCCTATCGTGTTTTCATTATCAACTAATCACAATCCACAC
>CAMKMK010000035.1 GCA_946413885.1 uncultured Prevotellaceae bacterium | reverse complement strand
GAACTCGGAGAACTCGGAGTAATCGGAGAACTCGGAGAACTCGGAGAACTCGGAGAACTCGGAGAACTCGGAGTAATCGGAAGTAAATCGTAAATCAGTAAATCGTAAATCATGAAACGTGAGACTTGGAAATTCATCTTGCAGACCTTGGCGGCTATCATTAGCGCCATCCTGACGAGCCTGGGAGTCAGCAGCTGTTTGATGTAAGGTAGAATAAATGAGCGGAGAGGTTGGCGATTCCACTAACCTCTCTGTTTTTTTCAAAAAGCGCTCACTTGCAGTCGCTAATAGCGAGGCTTAATTTTCAAAGTGAGAAAAAATTAGTGAGATTATGACACAATCCGTCGTTTGTGAGGATGGGGAAGGGGCGAGTTCTGAAATCTTGACGATACGAGAAGGTTGCTTTTCAGTCTCGATCCGTCAGGACAGGAAATTTCTGGCGGAAATGCTTGAGTTTGGGGATGTCGATGATACCTGTGATGGTGCTTTCCTGGTTGTCTGGACAGGTTTCCATGATGTTGCCATACGGATCAATCATCAGGGTGCCTCCGCTGTAGTCACATTGGGGATCGCTTCCTATGCGGTTGACTCCACAGACATAGCATTGGTTCTCGATGGCACGGGCTATAAGCAGGGAACGCCACGCGAGGATGCGTGTGGTGGGCCAGGAAGCGACAAAGAGGGCGACGTCATACGTCTCATCATCGTCTGTATTGCGACACCAGATGGGAAATCGAAGGTCATAGCAGACGAAGAGGCGGAATCGCAAGCCGCGCCAATCCACAATAACTTTCTCTTGTCCTGCGGTATAGAATCTGTCTTCATTGGCATAGGTAAAGAGGTGGTGCTTGTCGTAGAAACAAGGCTCTTCCTCCCCAGGACGAACGAAAAAGAAGCGGTTCCTGATGCTCCTATCCTTGGCACGAGTCGCCATACTTCCAGCGATGGCAGCGTTTGTGGAGTCGGCCATCTCCTGCATCCAACGTACTGACTGACCTTGGGAATCCTCGATCAGTTCCTCGCACTCGGAAGGATCGCAGATGAAACCTGTGTTCCACATTTCAGGCAGGAGATAGAGGTCGCTCTTGGGGGCTTTGAGGATTGATTCCTTGGCTTTCTGGCGGTTACGTTCTGCCTCGCCCCAAACGATGTCCTGTTGCAGGAGTGTTATCGTTATCTTTGAGTCCATGCGTGCAGGTCTCACATCAGGGTATCAAAAGGGTATTCCTTCTTCAATCGATATGCCAGGCCTGTCATCATGGCAAGGATGTCTCCATCCTGATTCGTTACGCGTACGTCGCAATAGGGAAGTTTGTGGTGGTTCACTTGTTCCGTGCATTCCGCGATGATGTGGTCACCCAATTTGCCTGGCTTAATGAAGGTAATGGTGTTGGAGATTCCCAAGGAGAGAATGCCATGACAATTGGCAACCCCAGCAAATGCCAGGTCTGCCAATGTGTACATGACGCCACCCTGACAAAGGCCCGCTCCGTTGAGGTGACGTTCCTCAACAACAAGCTCAGCACGGGCATAGCCTTCACGTATCTCTACCAATCGTGCGCCTATGCTGTTTGCAAAGCGGTCCTTCTCGTTTAGGGTGTCCAGTAAGGTGGCCATTTTATTTCTTGTAGCACTCGAAGATCTGGTCAACGGTCTGCTTGTTCATCTTTGGAGTAAGCAAGCTTACGAGGAAGACAACCACGAATCCGCCTACCATTGCTACAGCTCCACAATCGATGGGATTGAGTATCGCATTGCCCGTCATCATGTTCACAACGGTAAGTCCAACACCCCATGCGAAGCAAGCCCATACGGCGGCACGAGTGACTCCCTTCCAGTAAAGTCCAAGCATGAAAGGAGCCAGGAAGGCACCTGCCAATGCGCCCCACGAGATGCCCATCAACTGAGCAATGAATTGGGGAGGATTGAGGGCTATCATCAACGAGATGGCGATGAAGAAGACAATGAGTACACGCATGATGATCACCTTGCGATGCTCGATCTTGTCGGCTACCTGATCGTCTATCTGACCTGTCTCTACCTCGCCTGCCAAGGATTTCTTGTCGCGATAGATGAGGTCGAGGGTCATGGTGGAAGAAGAAGTCAGCACCAGCGAAGCCAGCGTGGACATGGAAGCTGAAAGCACGAGCAGAACCACCAGAGCGATGAGGATGTCAGGAAGAGACTCCAGCATGGTGGGCACGATGTTGTCGTAAACGAACTTCCCACGTTCAGGATTGAAGGCTGAGGAGACATAGAGTCGTCCGAATCCACCCAGGAAGTAGCAACCGCCAGCGATTACGAAAGCAAAGATGGTGGAGATGATGGTGCCACGACGGATAGCTGCCTCGTCGGTAATGGAATAGAACTTGCCTACCATCTGAGGTAATCCCCAGGTGCCAAGAGAGGTCAGAACCACCACACCCAAGAGACTCATGACATTGGGGCCAAACCAGGAAGCAAAATCATGAGGCTGGAAGTTGGCATACAGCCCTGCTTTATCGTTGGCAAGATCATCGGCATTGGGAGCAACCTCCAACATCTTGTGGTAAGCCTCGACAAGACCTCCTTGCTGATTCAAAACGACAAAGATGATGGTGGTGATGCCAAAGAGCATGATGATGCCCTGAATGAAATCGTTGATGGCGGTAGCCTTGTATCCGCCCAGAATGACGTAAACGGCGGTGAGGATAGCCATAATCATGGCGCAATACTCATAAGGAATACCAAATCCCATCTCGAAGAGTTTGGAGATTCCCATGTAAACACCTGCTGTATAGGGAATCAGGAAAACGAAAGCGATGATGGATGCTGTGACGCGAAGCCATTCATCAGTATAGCGGGTACCAAAGAAGTCAGGCATAGTACGACTCTGGATATGCTGAGTCATTGCCTTCGTACGGCGTCCCAATACCAACCAGGCTAAAAGTGATCCAATGATGGCGTTTCCGATGCCGATCCAGGAGGCCGACATTCCGTATTTCCATCCGAACTGCCCTGCATAACCTACGAAAACTACGGCTGAAAAATACGAAGTTCCGAAGGCAAAGGCTGTCAACCAGGGACCAACGGCACGTCCGCCAAGCACGAAACCTTCCACACTGGAAGCCTGCTTGCGTGAATAGATTCCAACTGCGACGGTGACGCAGAGGAAAATGATGGTGAGTAGAATCTTGATAAACATATCTTTCTTGTTTTTGTTAATTGAATCTTACCTGCATTTGACACATGATGGCATTGTTGGCACCATGATGGAAGAATGTTCTGTAATTGGTGACGGCATTCTTGTAAACGTAATTGATCTGGAATCTGCACTTGCGGAAGAACCAATACTGAAGTCCAGCGACCACTCTGTGCTGATCATACCCTTGCTTCGTGTTGTAGTTGAAATAGTCGTAGGAGGCGATTCCTTCCAACCCTTTATAAATAGGTATTGCACTTGTAACGTAGGCACCACGGCTCACTACACTTCCGTCTTTTCCTTCCAGATACTCGCCATGAACGTTTATGGGACTTGATTTATAGTCAAAACCTGCCGACCAGCGGTTGCGAAGGTAATCTTCCCCTTGTTGAAGGGTGGGATTCAGCACCGTTCCGCCTACCAGGGCATTTCCTCGGCCTAATTGACCTGTGGCAATCAGATTGAGTCCTTTGACAGGTTTGTATTCAAGTCTGAGGATCAAGTCCTTCTTGTTGTTGCGGTCGCGCGAGTTGATGCCTTGTCCGTTCAACACGTCCAGCTCATAGCGGAACTTGTCTTTGAAGAGGTTACCATAAATGGCAGCTCCCAGATCACGTCCATACTGCACGCCATAAAGGGGATCGCTTCCGCATCCAGCCAGATAAACCACTCCATCGGAATAAACATCGATGGTCTCCATCGAGGTGGGAGAGAGAGGATTCTCGTAGGAATATCCGTGCTTGAATTGTCCGAACCTGATGGTTAACGCTTTGTTGCGAGTCACTCTAAAGTCGGTATAGTATTCCTGAACCACGCTGCTGAAATCGTGCATGAAGAGGAAAGACCAACGGGGAGTAATCTGAGCGTTGGCCCAGAAGAGAACGCGATAAATCTCGAAGCTGTTGGTATTGCGTCCATTCTGGTGACGATAGGTATAGCCACCTTGAGCATATCCGTGCAGTTGGATTCGATCAGCCACATCCTTCATCCAATCAGGCATCTTTTCTTCTGCCTTCTGATAGAGGGTCTTGGGTTGTGAAGCGTTAGCCACATAAGGTGAATCAACAGGTTCTCCCATAGGTTCTTCAGCATGAGCGGGTAAGCTGATGCTGCCTGTGAGGAACAAAATAGAGATAAGAAATGTTTTGCTTAAAGTTTTCATTAGAAGTCTATTTCTGTTAAGAATCTGAGTTTGTTTAGGATGATGGCTTCTTGTGCTTTTTCGTTGTTGTCAGTCCTGAACACCAATACGCCTTTCTCTTTCCATAAGAAGGAATAGAGATAAAGGATGTTCACTCCAGATGCTGAGATTTTATTGATAGCGATGGCAGCCGTACCAGGCATATCGTCTATGCTGATAGCAAAGACGTCTGTGAGTTGTGCGTTGATGCCTTCGTCCTTAAGCAGCATATAGGCCTGTACAGGATTGTCGCAAAGGACACGATAAATGCCGTAGTCTTTCGTGTCAGCTACGGTCGAGGCTATGATCTGGATGTTCGCCTTGCTCAGCATTTCAAGAACCTTGATGAGCGTACCGCTCTTGTTCTCGATAAATATTGATAATTGCTTGATAGTCATAATGTTATCTTATTATGTATTTGTGATTACTGATATACTTTTCGCTTGTCCACTACACGCACAGCTTTTCCTTCACTCACAGGTAATGTGCCTTTAGCAACGAGTTTAACATGCGGAGTCAACAGGATTTCATCCTTTAAGGCACGCTTGATGTTCTTCTCCAAATCGAGCAGACGCTGATAGTCATCCGTGAAAAGTTCTTCCAACTCAACCTCTACGGTCATGTTGTCATTATCATTGTCGGTAGTGAGGGTAATCAGGTAGTTGTTGGCGAGTTCAGGGAACTGCATCAGGATCTTCTCTATCTGAATGGGGAAGATGTTCACACCTCGCAGAACTATCATATCATCGCTGCGGCCACGCATACGGTCAAGACGGATATGATTGCGTCCGCAAGGACAAGTGCGGCCTAAAACGCGAGTAAGGTCACGAGTGCGATAACGCAGCAAAGGCATAGCCTCGCGTTGAAGAGTTGTCAGCACCAATTCGCCGATCTCTCCATCAGGAACAGGCTCCAACGTCTCAGGATCAACAATCTCTACGATGTAGTAATCTTCCCAGAAGTGCAAGCCATTCTGTTCGCAGCATTCAAAGCCTACTCCAGGTCCGCACATCTCGCTCATACCAAATGAGTTATATGCTTTTACTCCAAGCATTGCTTCAATCCTCTTTCGTTGTTCTTCCGAGTGAGGTTCAGCGCCGATTGCCAACACGCGAAGTTTCGTGTCCTTGCGAGGATCAACACCTGTTTGCTGCATTACCTCATAGATACGCGTCACGTAGGAAGGAACAGCATGTAAAGCGGTGGTTCCAAAATCCTTTATGAACTTAATCTGGCGCAGAGTGTTTCCTGCTGCTGCTGGTACAGTCAGCATCCCCAACTTCTCGGCTCCATACTGGAATCCAAGTCCTCCTGTGAACATTCCGTAACCGCTGGAGTTCTGGAACACGTCGTCAGGACGCAATCCTACCATCCACAGGTTTCGAGCCACTTGATTGGCCCATTCATCCAAATCTTTCTGAGTGTGCAGGATAACGGTTGGATTACCTGTCGTACCAGAGGAAGAGTGGAGTCGTACACATTTGCGCAGAGGGACTGATGCTATTCCGAAAGGATAGGTATCACGTAAGTCCTGCTTAGTAGTGAAAGGAAGTTTTCGTACATCATCCAGAGACTTGATGTCTTCGGGCTTTAATCCCATCTCCTCGAATCTCTTCTTGTAGAAAGGAGAATTCATGCAGTGCTTCACGGTAGCCTGCAAACGCTCTAACTGGAGCGCTTCGATTCCCTCGCGAGTGAGGGTTTCCCGTTCTGGATTGAAATAGGGTGATTTGTTGTCTACCATTATTAAAATCTTTATTTAGTTGTTAATTTCCTTTTGTTTATGAGGCTTTCAGCTAGAGTGATTAGCCCTGAAAGCTTGT
Organism: uncultured Prevotellaceae bacterium; assembly: GCA_946413885.1. Lineage (GTDB taxonomy): Bacteria > Bacteroidota > Bacteroidia > Bacteroidales > Bacteroidaceae > Physcousia. Next base: position 8,286 of record CAMKMK010000035.1, on the reverse strand, counting down.
ATTCGTTCCGTAAATAGAGGTTCCTGTTCACGTTGGAAGAAAGAGGTGCAGATGCGAACACCTTGCTCGTTCGACCCCATCGTATCCAGAGGGAATACAGCGATTCCGTAATACATCAGGTCACGAGTCAACTCTAAATCATTCATACCAGGATATTGAACGGTGAAGTAGAATCCGTCAGCCAAAGGAGCACCCATATCGTTATCGTAAACCAGATAGAATCCATTCTTCAGCAGGACTTCTTTCATGAATTTGGCACGTCGGCCATATTCACGCACGTCATCCAAGAAATTGTAGCTTCCGTTGCAGGCAGCCTCCATCAGGGCGGCCATCGCGTGCTGAACGCTATGAGTCGTTCCGCTGGAGAAGGTATACATGAGTCGATTGCTGAAGAAGTTTCCGAACTCACCTACGCCAAAATTCTTGTCCAATGCATCGTAAACACGGTGATACAGCTTGTTGCTGATACACATCACTCCAATTCTCTGTCCAGCATAAGAGAAGGCTTTGGAACCAGAAACGGCCAGCATATAGCGGTCTGTATACCGCGCAACGGTAGCTTGATAGGGAGCTTGGTAAGGATGTGACAGATCTCGACGGAAATCCATCGCAAAATAAGCCAAGTCTTCCAGTATAATAATGTCATATTTGTCGGCCAACCTTGCTATTCCTTCCAGTTCCTCCTCATTGAAACAAACCCATGAAGGATTGTTGGGATTGGAGTACACGATGCCGCAGATGTTATTGGAAGAAAGAATTTCATCCAACTTATCTACCAGTTTCTGCCCTCGAAAATCGTGAATATCAAGTCCGATATGCTTTAATCCAATAACGTCGCATTGAGTTGTCTGAACGGGAAATCCAGGATGGATGAAGAGTACGGTATCCTTCTCAGGCATAGCATGATGCCAAGCTGTGAAGGTCGCATACGTTCCTTGCATGCTTCCTGTGGTAGGAATGCAGCAGAGTGAATCTATTTTCACGTTGATGAAGGCTTTTACAAATGCTGAAGCTGCCTTTTTCAATCGTGGGATTCCTCCATTAGGAGGATAGATAGTGGCACATCCGTTCGCCAAAGCTTCCTGCTCTGCCTGGAGGGCAATTTGAGAGGGTTGCAATCCAGGAACTCCCATTTCCAGATGGATGATAGGTTGACCCGTCTTCTCCTCCAGCAAACGCGAAAGGGCTTGTATGTCACGAATGGTTGCTTGAGAAAAGTCACCAAGTTCCATCGAATTGATAGCCTCAGTGACTATGTCGTAATCCAAAGGAGTCTTCATTGTTATGCTCTGAAATTGCGTTTATCATTCACATGCTTAGCCTTACCCATTGAGCGCTCGATACCGTATGGAGGCAGGATGTGAATGTTGGGTTTGACACCCACCATACTTACAATACGGTCATAGAGAGGTTTGATGAACTTCATCTGATCCTGAGGATCAGCGCTGAAGAACTGAGACTTCAGTTCGACATCCAGATCGAAGGTATCTTCGTTGTAGATACGATCTACTGTGATGAAGTAGTAGGGTTGGAAAGCGGGGAACTCTGTCAGACAGGTTTCTATCTGAGAGGGGAAAACATTCACGCCGCGGATGATGATCATGTCGTCTGAGCGACCCAGGATACGATCCATTCGCACTGCTGTACGTCCGCACTTGCATTTCTCGTAACGCAGACGTGTCAGGTCACGAGTACGATAGCGAAGGATAGGCATAGCTTCCTTGCAGAGGGATGTGAAAACCAGTTCACCGAACTCGCCAGGTTCACAGGGTTTCAGGGTATCAGGATTGATGATCTCAGGGAAGAACATATCCTCCCAAAGATGAGTTCCGTTTTGACACTCGCACTCACCACCTACACCAGGTCCGCACATTTCTGTCAATCCGTATATGTCATAGGCCTTAATCTGTAGTTTCCTCTCCAGCTCTTTGCGCATACCTTCTGTCCAAGGTTCTGCCCCAAAGAATCCGGCACGCAATTTCATCTGGTGAACGGAAACAATCTTACTGTCATGAATGGCTTCGGCCAGACGCATTGCGTAGCTGGGAGTACAAGCGAGGGCGGTAGCTCCAAAGTCCTGCATCAACATGATTTGCTTCTCCGTATTGCCAGCACTTGTAGGCAACTGGATGGCACCTCGAACGGCTGCGCCATCGTGCGCACCCAAACCTCCTGTAAAAAGTCCATAACCATACGATATCTGAATAGTGTCGCCAGGACCGATATTGGCTACAGCCATTACACGTGCCACTCCTTCTGCCCACATAGCCAGATCATTTTCAGTATAGGTAGCCACTACAGGTTTACCCGTTGTACCGCTGGAAGCATGAATACGACGAATCTCACTATGAGGAACAGCTTCGAGGCCGAAAGGATACTCATCGCGCAGATCGGTCTTGGTTGTAAAAGGAAGTTTGTTGATGTCGTCGATTGATTTGATGTCTTCTGGCTTCACGCCCATGTCATCCATTTTTTTCTGGTAAAATGGAACTTTCTCATAACAGATCTTTACTGTCTTGATAAGACGCTCACTCTGAAGTTTACGCATATCCTCGCGAGACATACACTCGTATTTCGGATTGTGGATCATGAGTTTGTGTTTTTTTTAAATTGTTGTTATCCTTGTTTTTGTTTGGTTCATTTGGTGGCTTCAACACCCATATCGAAAGCTTTCAGATTGCTCTCCACAATGGCCTCACCCTTACGGGCAAAAATGACAGAGATGGCTTTGCGCAGTTGTTCTACGGTCAGGATTTCGATGTAGGGCGCAGCCATTCCCAGCAATACCATGTTGGCTCCGCGTGGATTACCGGCATCTTTAGCAACTGAATCGATATCCAGCTTCACTACGCTGGGAAGATTGTCCAATTCTGCTTGCAGGGTAGATTCATCAGGATAGTTGGGAATGTTGATGAAGGGTTTGCTACTGGTCACGATGGTTCCTGTTTTGGCCAAATAAGGCAGATAGCGGAGGCTCTCCATAGGTTCCATTGAGATTACGACGTCAGCCTTTCCTTCAGGAATCAGGTCGCTCCAGATGGGATCTGTGCTCAATCTCAAGTTGCTTTGTACGTCACCTCCTCGTTGGCTCATTCCGTGAACCTCAGCTTGTTTCAGATACAGGCCAGCCTTCGTGGCAGCCTCACCTATAATGGTTGCGATGGAGAGGATTCCTTGTCCTCCCACACCACACAAAATGATGTCTTTTTTCATTTCTTTTCCTCCTCGTTCTTGATTCTACGTTCACGAGCATGACGTGCAGCCGTTTGGATACACTCACGACGTGGGATGATTACACTCACTCCGTTGTACTCGATTTCCTCACGCAGGATACGAGTGATTTCAGGCATGTTTTTGGGAAGTGGAACGACGACATGCAAGTGTTCAGGCTCTACGCCCAATCCTAAGCAGATAGCCTCATATTTACTGGTTCCTGCGCTGTCTTGTCCACCTGTCATACCTGTTGTCAGGTTGTCGCTGATGATTACGGTAATATTTGATTTATCGTTTACGGCATCCAGCAGACCCGTCATACCCGAATGGGTGAATGTGGAGTCGCCGATAACTGCGATAGAGGGGAAGAGGCCCGCATCAGCAGCACCCTTTGCCATCGTGATGCTTGCTCCCATATCCACACAACTTGCTAAAGCTTGGAATGGAGGAAGGGCACCCAACGTATAGCAGCCGATGTCTCCAAAGATTCTGTGATCAGGATATTCGGCAGCCACTTGATTGAGAGCGGTGTACACGTCGCGATGGCCGCATCCTTGGCAGAGCTGGGGAGGACGACCGGCCAGGTTCTTGGCAGGTTCGAAGACAGGGCCATAGGGGAGACCTAATGCCTTTGCGACAGAATCTGGATTCAGTTCGCCCTGACGAGGTAAATCGCCTGTGAGACGGCCTTTGACGGGATATCCAGCACCCAGAATGCCGGCCACCTGTTCCTCTACTACGGGTTGACCGTCTTCCACTACGAGGATTGCTTCGTTCTCGGAAGCCAGTTTCTTGATTGCTTCTACAGGGAGAGGATATTGAGAGATTTTCAGGATGTTTGCCTTGTCGCCAATAGCTTCTTTCACGTAGTTGTAACCAATTCCACAGGCGATGATGCCCAACTTCTTGCTTTCGTCTCCATGTTCTGTCTTGTTGTAGATGGAAGTTTCTGAAGCCTCCAACATAGCAGGTTGCTTGGAGATAAGGTCAGCATAACGCTTTCGTGCGATGCCAGGCAGCAACACCCAGCGTTCGTTGCTCACGTTCAGCGGGTTTTGAGGCTTTTGGTTTCCTACGGTTACCGCAGCACGGCTGTGAGCCAGACGAGTCACAATACGAAGTACAACAGGTTCACGCAGGGCTTCGGAAAGGTTGAACGCGCTAGCCATCATGTCGTAAGCCTCCTGTTGATTGCTGGGTTCCAATGCAGGAACCATCGCAAACTTAGCATAGAAACGGCTGTCCTGTTCGTTCTGGCTCGAGTGCATGCTGGGGTCATCAGCTGCCAGCACGACGATACCGCCATTCACACCCGTGATGGCACTATTGACAAAAGCATCCGCGCAGACGTTCATACCCACGTGTTTCATACATACAAGGGCACGTTTGCCAGCAAAGGACATTCCGAGGGCAGCCTCCATAGCTGTCTTCTCGTTGGTACACCAGCGGCTGCGGATTTCTTTTGCGTTCGACTGAATAAATTCTGTAATTTCGGTGGAGGGAGTTCCTGGATAAGCATACACACCGCTCAATCCGGCATGTATGGCTCCCAAAGCTATGGCTTCGTCCCCCAATAACAATCTTTTTTCCATATTATCGAAACAAGTATAATGTGCAATCTGTTACAAAAATGCAACAAAATTACAGAATTTAATCCAAATTCCGAAAGGAAAACAAGATTTTCTTTATCAAATCATTATTTGGAAGCCACTTTCAGCCCTTTTCTGTTCCATTTTAGCGCTACGCTGGATAGTATCCAATTCTTCCCATGAGTATTGTTGCCCTGATAAAAAAGGTGAATTTTACCTTTCCTGTCGCGGAAGATGCAGGGGTGACCGGATTCACTCTCGTTCCATGTTCCAGGTGCTCCATTTCTCAGCAGAGGTTCGTCCGAAAGTCGTTTCCATTGGATGCCGTCCTTACTTACCGCGGAACCTATCTGTTGAGGATCGTTATTGTATGAGCCGGCATACACCATGTATAGTTTGCCCTTATGCTTGATTACAGAAGCTCCCTCGATACACTTTCCTTCCCAAGGAAGGGTAGGGCGCAGGATACTGCTGTCAGCCCTGAGCGTCCAGTCTTCACGTCTGAAGTCTGTTCCTTTGGGAGCGGTTGCCACGCCCAGCATCTGTTTCTCGAAGGCAGGGTCACGTGTGGCGAAATAGAGGAAATATTGACCTTTGAATTCCGTCACCTCGGCGTCGATGGCGCGTCCACACGTCCAGTCAGATGGTTCTGGGTGAAAGATGGGATTCGTTGCATCGCGTTCAAAATGAAGGCCATCGGTGCTGAAGGCATGACAGATAGCATCCAGACGGCCATTTCCGTAGGTTTGATAGAAGAGATGAATGGTGTCGTTTCTAACCAATGCACCTGGAGCGCAAAGGCCTTTTTCCTCGTAAGGGGTTTCGGGTATCATCTCGCCTATCTTCTTCCAGTTTTCCAAGTCCTGACTCTCAGCGATGCCGATGTTCCATCCTGTCCCTTTGCTCTTGTCCGAATAGGGAGGTACTGAGTAGTACATCAGGTAGCGTCCGTTCAGGCTAACCACGACGGGGTCTTTTGCAAAGGGGACACCCGTTCGGTCGGTATCCTTGTAGAACATCTGCGCTTGGGTGCTGACTGTCAAAGCGAGCAGCAGAAAGGGGAGAAAGAATCGATGGTAATTCATATTTGTGTAAATATTTTTTTGTATCTAATCAAGTCAATGCTCTCCTAATTCACTTCCACCTCATCGAGGAAGACGAAGCAGGTGCTGCCAGCCCATTTGTGCCAGGAGGGCAGTCGGGGATTGTTGAGTCCCACGAGGCGAAGATAGCGGGCTCTGATGGGCGAGAATTTCATTTCGTGGCGACGTGTTACGTTCAGGTTGGCATCCTCTTCACCCAATTCATGAATATCGGAGGCATAGACTTGCGTGAATTTCTCTCCGTCGTCAGAGACGAGTACACGGAAACCCACGAAGTCCATCACGGCAGAACTTACTGCTATGCAACTGGTTACGCCTACCGTGGAGATTGTTTTCTGTTGACGCAGGTCGATGGTAAGATTTACGTTGTTTCCTCCAAAGCCTACCCATGCGCCATCTGCGAAGTCAGTAGAGCCATGCAAACCGTTCACTAATAGCGGTGCCCCGCCATACGTGTGATTCTTCCAGGGTGACGTGTTGAACGTCAAGGGGCAGAAGGTGGCTTTGTTCACATCGACACGCAGGCTACAGACATCCGACGAGTCAGCATCTGAGATCACCTGTGCCCGCAAGTCTGCACTTTCGCGTAATACGATTGAGTCCTTATAGAGGTGGTCTGTCAGCGTAGGTTTCCGTCCGTCCAGCGTGAAGCGGATGGGGCGGTTGTTGAGCGTTGCCAGCCGGATACGGATCTCGCTCCGATCCTGATCAACTTGCGTGTAGGGAGTGATGTTGTACACATCGCGGCTGTAGCCTCCTGCGTCCAATGCATCATAGACTCTCATCATGTTGTACACGCGACTCATGAATGCATCCTCTTCGCGCTTATCAGCATGCCAGCCTACCTCGGCAATCGCTGCCAGACGGGGAAGCAGAAGCCATTCACAACGCTGGGGATCGAGCACCCGTTCCGTCCAGATGCATCCCTGTACACCTTTGATATGCTTGCGTGCGGACTCGTCGAGCGTGTCAGGACAAACGTTCAGACTGAGGGCTTTTTTGATACTGTGGTCGCCTCCCAGCGAGTAAAGTCCACGATTGCTCAGATAGGTGAAATCCACAGGGGTCATGATCACATCGTGTCCTGACCGTGCCGCCTCATACCCTTTGCGGGCGCTTCGCCAAGCCATTAGTGTGGAGCTAAGAGGGATATCGCTATCGAGCATCTCGTCCCATCCAATCATGCGACGTCCATGTTTCTTCAGATACTTGCCTACCTCGTTCATGAAATAGCCTTGCAAGCAGTCTTCTTTCGACAATTTCCCCTTTGCCTCGATGCGGTGAGACGTTATGTAGGCCTGGCATCGCGGACATTCCTTCCAACGATCGCGCGGGCATTCGTCGCCACCCACATGAAGGTATTTGGAAGGAAAGAGACTCATTACTTCGCTCAGCACATCCTTGACGAACTTCATCACCTTGGGATGACCGATGCAAAGCACGTCCTCGAAGACTCCATAGCTGGTTGGCAACTTGTAGGGGCCTCCCGTGCAACCCAACTCAGGATAAGCCGCCAGGGCCGCCATCATGTGTCCAGGCATATCTATTTCAGGAACCACCTCGATGTGTCGCTCGCGAGCGTACTCCACCACCTCACGGATTTCCTTCTGTGTAAAGAATTCTTGTCCTTCCGTTAGTCGCGGATAACGTTTCACCTCCATGCGCCATCCCTGATCGTCGGTCAGATGCCAGTGGAAGACATCCATTTGATGGAGGGCAAGCAAGTCGATGTATTTCTTGATGTAGCTAAGGGGGAAGGTGTGGCGAGCCACATCAAGATGCATGCCGCGCCAGGGAAAGGCTGGAGAGGACTCGATGTGTGCCGCTGGGAAGATGATTTCGCGAGTGTCACTCTTGTCTGCCTTTGCCTGAGCCACGAGCACGAGTTTGCGCACCATTTGCTCGCCATAGAAAGCACCTGCAGCGGTGGAGGCGTGGATGGTGATTTGTCTACTGTCAACATCAATCACGAAGCCCTCTGCCTCGATTGGACTGCTCTTCCGTATATCCTTGTTCAGCGTCTCTCCCTCGTGGTAAACATGGTCTGAACCATCAAGCAGCTCCACGCGCTGAGCGCTGGGCAGCACGCTCTGGTAATCAACCCTCACTTGACCCTCTGCGGCACAGAAAATCCAGAGGATGAGCATTATAACAGGTATTCGTTTCATGTACTTTTTTCCCTTTCTTTTTCTTTGCAAAGATACAACTTTTTTTCGTAATATGCAAGAAGAAAAGGAGAAAAATCAATGATGTTTGACCGTTGAATTTTCAACGTGTTGTTTCTCCGATCTCAACGTGTTGACTTTGCAGGAAGAACGTGTTGTGTTTCCCAATTCAACGTGTTGTCTGAGAACTCGGATTACTCGGAATTTTCCGATGAC
>CAMKMK010000034.1 GCA_946413885.1 uncultured Prevotellaceae bacterium | reverse complement strand
GGTGTAGGCTTGGGCGTATGGAATCGTGGTGCAGACAACAACGACTTCGCATTCGAGGCTTGGAACACCAATACAGCTGAACTGCAACAAGAGATATACGACGATGTCATTCAGCCAGGTTGGTACACACTTGACGTTCAGGGATACTATCGTGATGGTACCTATGACGATCACGTAGCCATGTATCTGGCTGGTGAGACTCCACGCAGAGACGCATACCTCTATGTATATAACGGTGAGGTCAACGTTCCTTTGTGCGACTTTGGCGATGGTATCAACAAAGTTCCTGGCATCGGTCGTCTGGATGGTACTGGTCAGGCTTGGGCAAGCGATAACCTGTTTGACTCAACCAACAGCTACTTCGAGAACGGCCTTTACTGGAACACCATCAAGTTCCAAGTAACAGAAGAGAACAGAGGTTATATCCTGATTGGCGTGAAGAACGATGCCAACAAGTATGGCAACTGGGTAGCAGTGGATAACTTCCGTCTGACTTACTACGGTCAGGATGAACCCACTGGCGGTCGTGGTGTAAACTATGACAAGATCAGACAAGAGATCGAGGATGCAATCGCTCTGGCTGGCACAGCTACGTCTCTGAACGAGATCATGAGCTCCAGATTGAACGCTTTGGTAGCTGACGCACAGGCTAAGCTGGCAAGCACCAAGGATGCATTCCAATTGAAGGGCTATGCAAGAGATTTGAAGGAGAACATCACCACCATTCTGGCAAGTGAAGAAGGTCTGGCTATGCTGAAGAAGACCATTGACATCTGCAAGAAAGAGGATAAGGGTTATATAAAAGAATCTTTGGCTAATGCTGAAAGCAAGTATGATCAGGTTACCAATTCAACTGAGACTTACGCTCTGCTGAATGACCTGCGCATGGCTCGCAGACGCAACGCTATGGAGCGTCGCACAGAGACCTTCGTAGGTTCTAAGCCTGAAGCTGGTGGCGAATACTTCTTCTACAACGTAGGTGAGAAGGCATTCCTGACTGGTGGTGACCAGTGGGGTGCTTATGACTGTGTAGGCTACACCTCCAACGCATTCAAGCTGGTGGACGAGGATAGCTATGGTAACTTTATCAGAGGCGGCTTCAAGATTGAAAGCTTCCGTCCCAATGGCGAACTTGGCGTTGCTGACTTCATTCACTGGGCAGGCTGGCTGGATTGCACCACTGATGAGGCATGGGAGATTGTTCCTGTAGAAGGTAAGGAGAATGTTTACAATCTGGCTCAGCTGGGTCGTGAACGTGAGGATGGCTCTAAGTACCTGCTTGGTTTCCGCGATGGTAAGGATGGCGGTTATGCTTTGACTTATAACGTCTGCGCAGTCGACATGTCTAATCCTGCAAGCGAATCCAACCAATGGATGCTGATCTCTAAGGCAGAGATGGACGGCTTCTTCGCTAACGCAAGTGCTGAGAATCCTGCTGATGCTACTTATCTGATCTCTAATCCTGGCTTCGATCAGCGCTTGACTCTGGATGCATGGAAAAAGAAAGGTAAATGTGTATCCGATCCCACCAGCGATAGTAACCCAGGCGTATGGGGTCGTGGTGGCAACTATGGTGACTTTGCCTTCGAAGCTTGGAACACAACAGGCTTCGACCTCAGCCAGACAATCGAAGATGAAGTCCTGAAACCAGGATGGTACACCTTCAGCGTACAAGGCTTCTATCGTGAGGGCAGCTGGGCAATTTATGCTCCCAGAGTTCTCAAGGGCGAGACAGGTAATTACAACGCATACATGTATGCAGGTGATGAGATGAAACCTATTAAACTCGTTGACGCAGGCATCAATAGGGCTCCAGGTTGCGGTGAAGCCGATGCATCAGGTACTATGTATGCTCCCAACAATCCATGGCAAGCTTGCAGCGACTACTTCGAGAATGGCTTGTATTGGAATACCATGAAGTTCCAGATCACTGAGGAGAATCAGGGTAAGGTAACTCTTGGTATCAAGAAATTGAATGATGTGAGCGAGGACTGGGTATGCGTTGACAACTTCCGTCTGAAGTATTATGGTAAGGATGAACCAACCGTTGGCATCAGCGAGATCAATCCTAACCTCTTGACAGGCAAAGAGACCATCTACAACTTGATGGGTCAGAAACTGCAGAAAGTTCAGAAGGGTATCAACATCATTAACGGTCGCAAGGTTCTTGTGAAGTAATTCACTGAATCATAATAACATTAAAAAGGGGTACGTGCTGCGTGCCCCTTTTTTTCATCAACAGAAATTGAGGTCTATTGGTCAAAATTGTTGGTAAAATAATGTCTCAAACGCTCTAATGGTCATTTTTGTTAGTGGTAACAAATTGAATTATTAGAACTCTCCTTTAAAAAGAAATGCTGAAAGATAAGAAAATAAAGGCATTACTCGGATTTCATCACCCATTTTGATTAATATGCCGAAAATTAGTTTGCACCTTGATTTGATGTGCCAACTACTTTATCATTTCCAAAAAGAATGGTTGTCATCACGACAACCAATCTTCAGTTAACCTTAAATCTAATACCATGAAAAACACAGTGCAAAAGTACTGCTTCCTAATTAAAAAACAAACGATATGGATGAAAAACTCGTTGATTTTCAGTATATTTAACATTTGCGGGGCTAAAACTACCAATTTCGTTCATACTTCTTAATTATTCGACATATAAAACCAACCCTTTCAGATATTCTCCTTCAGGATGGTAAATGTTGATGGGATGGTCGGCTGGCTGATGCAATTGGTGCAGGATGCGTACACGTCGATGGGAAACGGCGGCTGCAGTAAAGACAGCAGTACGGAACTGGTCCTTGTTTACAGCTTGTGAGCAACTGAAAGTGAACAATATGCCACCAGGCAGGATTTTCTCGAATGCCTTGGCGTTGAGTTTCGTGTAACCACGCAAGGCATTCTTGAGCGCGTCCTTATGTTTGGCGAATGCGGGAGGATCCAGGATGATGAGATCATAAGATTGCTGCATCTGCTCAAGGTACCTGAACGCATCGTCCACAAAAGCTTCATGACGGGTGTCGCCAGGGAAATTCATCTCGACGTTGGCATTCACCAATTCTATTGCTTTGGCGCTGCTATCAACAGAATGTACCAGACGGGCCCCGCCCCGCATGGAATAAACGCTGAATCCGCCTGTATAGCAGAACATGTTGAGCACACTCCTGTCGCGTGAATACTTCTCCAGTAGGCTACGATTGTCTCGTTGGTCCACGAAGAACCCCGTCTTCTGTCCCTTCAGCCAATCGATATGGAACTTAAGTCCATTCTCCAGGGCGACATCTTCCTTGCTCTCGCCATACAGGAAGCCGTTCTCCTGCCCCAAAGAAGCCTTGAAGGGCAATGTGGTCTCGCTCTTGTAGTAGATAGCTTTAAGCTGATCGCCCATCACGTTGATAAGTGCATTGGCTATCTTTTGACGAGAAAGATGCATCCCCACGCTATGTGCCTGCATGACAGCTATTGAGCCATACAGATCGATGATCAAACCTGGAAGATTATCTCCCTCGCCGTGAACCAGACGGAACGTGTTGTTGTCCGTACGGCCTGCCACACCTATTCGATGACGGACATCGAGAGCAACACGAAGACGCTCCTCCCAGAAGTGGCTGTCGATAGGCTCGTCCTGAAACGAGAGAACCCGTACGGCGATGCTTCCAATCTGCCAATGGCCTACGGCAATAAACTCACCCTGACTGGTAAGTACTGTCACGATGTCGCCTTCCTGAAGTTCTCCTTCTGTGTGATGGAGGGCACCTGAGAAAATCCAAGGATGATAGCGCTTGAGGCTTTCTTCCTTACCCTTCTTTAGATAAAGCAGTTTCTTCATTATTTATCTGTTCTTTTTCCTCCTGAGGAAGTACTATCAGATGGTAGCCTACGCGTTTCAAGCGACAGAGTTCCTCGTAAAGTCTGATACAAGCCCACGCATCTGTGGCTGCATATTTTTTTTGTGCCAAAGTTAACTCATCGACATCCCAATTGGTCATGCGCTGTCCCTTGCTAATCTTTTGTCCAAAAACATTCGCATACAACTTCTGCAAGCTCATATCCTCGATACCAAACTTGCGTGCAAAATCCTGCAATTCAACAAACACGCCAGGTTCAAACTCCTTGCGTCGACGCAGCATTGCCAGATCATCTTTCCAGCTGAGCCCGATCTTAAGCACCTTCTTATCCGTCAGCAGACGTAGGATACAAGCAGGCATGCCAAGATGGTTGAGACGAAAGAGGAAACAGACGTCTGGAGTACTCACTTGCAGGAGACTGACCTTGTTTACATGCCCACGCTTGAAGCAGGGTCTCGTCTCAGTATCCAATCCCAAGACAGGTTGTTTCATGAGGAAACGGACGGCACGTTTGGCCTCGCTTTCAGTAGATATTGTCTCTATCTGACCTTCAAAGACTACCTTAGGGAGGTTTGATATTTTTGTTTTGTCAAATTTATTGTATAGCGTCTTCATCTTCATCATCTATGGAATTCCCGTTATAGCACAGCGCATGAAGGCGCTTCAGACTATCCACGAGATTCTGTCCCCAATACAATTCAAAATTATCGTTCAATGCCCAGATGGCATCATGCATACAATCCTCAATACCTTGCTGATAGACATAGAGGAAGTTGCGTATGGCTTGATACATGTCGGCCAGGTTCTCGCTGATGGATTTCCAATGACTCTCATCGGTTTGCATGTCACAATCATAAACGAGTTCCTCGTAGTCGTCATCCTTCTGCAAGATGTCAAAAATTATGTGACGAATGTAATCATATTCCTGCTCTGTCACACGATCTGGAGGCAGGAAATCGCCGTTGCTTTCCACTCGAGGAAGCAGAATGGCCTTCAGATAAAGCAAAGGAAGCAGCTTCAGAAGGGTCTCGACGAAATCCTTCTTTTCTCTGCCCTGACTCTTCTCGAGGAAGGCACAAAACTCCACGGCAACGGTCACGAACTCGAGCGTATCGTGGGAATAAACGGGATTTTCAACTTGTTTTTTCATTCATTAAAAGACTCTGCCTTTTCAAATTTGCGTGCAAAGTTATATTTTTTTATTGGTAAAAAATAACTTTATTGAAGATTTTACGTTAATTTTGCAAACTGAATAGTACATTATACAAGATGGCCAATAAGAAAAATGTAAAGAATACAAATCTGAAGAAGAAAAAGAAGCCGACTCAATCGCAACATAATTCACTCAGTTCTATGTGGAGCTGGTTTAAGAAGAATGTCTCCGACCAGAATGACATATCCAATGAGCATGACATGACCAGACAGGAAAACATCCGCTTCATTGTGGGTGCGATTCTGAGCATTGTCTCTGCTTTCATCCTGTTGGCACTGATATCCTATCTGTTTACTGGAGCCGAAGACCAAAAACTTTTCACAGATCAAGGATCTGAGCAATACACTGCCGCTAACTGGATGGGGCGTTATGGGAGCAAAGCTGCTCACAAGATGATCGAGAACTGGTTTGGTGTACCTTCCATCCTTATTCCCATCTTCCTTTTGGCAACCAGCATCCGAGTGATGAAAATCTATAAGGTAAGGCTTCACAAGTGGTTCCTTAACTGCATGATCCTGATGATTTGGCTTTCTGTTTTTGCAGCCTTTGCCATTCAACCTTTATTCAAGAACAGCTTCATCAACTTTGGAGGTCAGATAGGTCTGACGGAAGTCAACCTCATCCGTCAACGGATAGGTACCCCTGGCGTGTTGGCAACCCTTTTCATTACAGCCGTCATGTACCTGGCTTATCTGAGTGACGAGGCTATCAGTGTCCTACGCAAGGCTTTGACTAGTGGAGGTTCCAAGAAGGACGACGAAGAAGGCTCTGACGAGGAGGCCTCCTCTGAATTGGACGAATCACGCATTCCCGCTGAACAACTGATAAGTGAAGAAGACTTCGAGGTTACCGTAGGCAAACCTGACGCTCCCTTCTCAGACAAGCCAGCAGACACGGCTACAACCATAGAATTCAGCGAGACAGATCCTGCGCCTGAGCACATTTTGAACCCCTTCGAGCAGGAATTGCCCCTCGACATTGAAGTAAGCAAAGCTGAAGAAAAGATGGAAATCATCGTTGGCAAGAATCCTGAGGAAGCCAACCTGGGAGATTCGAGATCTTTGGAACCATACGATCCTAAGCTGGATTTGGAAAACTACATGTATCCCACTCTGGATCTGCTGAAAAAATATGATCTGGGCGATACGGGAATCGACATGGAGGAACAACAACAGAACAAGAATCGCATCCTGAAGGTTCTCTCGAATTTTGGTGTTGATATCAGCAGCATCAAGGCTACGATTGGCCCCACGATCACGCTCTACGAGATTACTCCTGCTCCAGGTGTTCGCATCAGCAGAATCCGTAATCTGGAAGATGACATTGCCTTAAGCTTGAGTGCTTTGGGAATCCGCATCATCGCGCCCATTCCTGGCAAAGGAACCATCGGTATAGAAGTCCCCAATGCCAAACCTCAGGTTGTCTCGATGGAGAGCGTTATCAACAGCCGCAAATTCCAAGAAACGGACTTCGAACTCCCTATGGCTCTGGGCAAGACGATTACCAACGAAGTCTTCATGGTGGACTTGGTGAAGATGCCTCACCTGCTTGTCGCTGGTGCTACAGGTCAAGGTAAGTCTGTCGGCCTGAACGCCATCATCACCTCTCTTCTTTACAAAAAGCATCCCGCTGAACTGAAACTGGTGATGGTTGACCCCAAGAAGGTGGAATTCAGCGTATATAACCCCATCGTGAATCATTTTCTGGCACAAGTGGAAGGCAACGAGGATACTGAGGAACCTATCATCTGTGATGTGAACAAAGTAATCCAGACGCTCAAGAGCCTTTGCGTGGAAATGGACACCCGCTATGATCTGCTCAAGAAGGCTCGTGCCCGCAACATTAAGGAATACAACCAGAAGTTCAAGAATCGTGAACTCAACCCCAACAATGGACATAAATTCATGCCCTACATCGTGGTCATCATTGATGAGTTTGGAGATTTGATCATGACGTCAGGCAAGGAGATTGAGCTTCCCATCGCCCGCATTGCCCAGCTGGCTCGTGCCGTGGGAATCCACATGATCATTGCTACCCAGCGACCTACCACAAACATCATCACAGGTACCATCAAGGCAAACTTCCCTGCCCGCATGGCCTTCAAGGTTAGCGCCATGATCGATTCACGCACTATTCTCGACCGCCCAGGAGCCAATCAGTTGGTGGGTAAGGGCGACATGCTCTTCCTTTCAGGCAACGAGCCGGTACGTGTCCAATGTGCCTTCGTGGATACTCCTGAGGTGGAGAGGATTGTGGACTTCATCGCTCAGCAACAAAGCTATCTGCGACCCTTCCCTCTGCCAGAAGTGGCTTTGGAAGGCGAGGATGGAGGCGAAGGACCAGAAGTGGATATGGCTCATCTTGATCCCATGTTCGAAGAGGTTGCCCGTATGGTGGTCACAGAACAAAGTGGCTCTACCAGCATGATTCAGCGCAAGTTCAGTATTGGCTACAACCGTGCAGGACGCTTGATGGATCAATTGGAAAAGGCTGGCATCGTAGGTCCCGCCAAGGGAAGCAAGCCTCGCGAGGTACTTTGCATCAGCGAGGATGACTTGCAATTCCGTTTAGACAATCTGAGGTAATGAATATTTAATCACAAATACATTTATGAAAAGAACAAGCAACATTTCTTTGAGAGGTATGCTGGGAGCCCTGTGCATTCTGTTTACACTCACTTCTTTCTCGCAAACAGTTGACAAAGCTACCAAGGTACTTGATTATACGGCTACCACCATCAAGGCTTGTGGTGACCTGAAACTTGATTTCACAGCCACACAATTCAAAAACTTCCAAGAGACAGGAAGCTCCAACGGGACCATGCTGCTCTCAGGCAAGAGACTCAAGCTCACCACGCCCCAACTCATCACGTGGTACGATGGGAAGACACAATGGAACTACATCGTAAACGCCAACGAGGTTGATGTGTCCATTCCCACCAAGAAAGAGATGACGACACTAAACCCCTACTCTTTCCTCAATGTCTATAAAAGAGGTTATCGTGCTTCCATGCGCGAGACCACTTTGCGTGACCAACCCACTTACGAGGTGCACTTAGTGGCTCGCTTCAAGAATATGGACGCCCAGGAGATTTACATCGACATTCGTCAGGAAGACTACATTCCCCTTTGCGTTCGAATCCGTCAGAACGACGAGTGGACTCGCATTGCCCTCAACGATATCAAGATCAACCAAAACTTCCAGGACTCTGAGTTCGTCTTCAACAAAGAGGATTATCCAAGTGCCTTGTTCGTTGATTTGAGATAAACAAAAGAGAAGAATCAGAATATGGAACACATAAAACTGTTGATCATAGGTAGTGGCCCTGCTGGATATACCGCTGCCATCTATGCCGGGCGTGCCAATCTGTCACCCGTCCTCATCGAGGGTCTTCAGCCAGGAGGTCAGCTGACCACTACGACAGAAGTCGAGAACTTTCCTGGCTTTCCTGATGGAGTTGACGCTAATGAGCTGATGGAGAATATGCGCCAACAGGCAGAGCGTTTTGGTTGCGACATCCGTAGCGCAACAGTTCTCCGCACAGACCTTAGTCAATCGCCCTATCATCTTTGGCTCGACGACAATAGCGAGATCACGGCTGAAGCCATTATCATCTGCACGGGTGCCACAGCCAAGTATCTGGGGTTGCCTGATGAGCAGAAATACATGGGTCAGGGCGTTAGCGCCTGTGCTACCTGCGACGGCTTCTTCTACCGCAAGAAAGTGGTGGCGGTAGTAGGTGGAGGCGACACAGCATGCGAGGAAGCCACTTATCTGGCAGGATTGGCAAGCAAGGTCTATCTCATCGTCAGGAAGCCTTATCTTCGTGCAAGCAAGATCATGCAAGACCGTGTCTTCGGGAATCCCAAGATCGAGGTTCTCTTTGAGACCAATACGCTGGGGCTCTTTGGAGAGAATGGTGTGGAAGGTGCCCACTTGGTTCATCGTAAGGGGGAGCCAGACGAGCACGAATACGACCTTCCCATCGACGGATTCTTCCTTGCCATAGGTCATCGCCCCAATAGCGACGCGTTCCGTCCTTGGATGAAAACCGACGAGACAGGTTATATCCTGACGGAGGGCAACAGCCCTCTCACCAATGTGCCTGGTGTCTTTGCCGCTGGCGATGTGGCAGATCCTCATTACCGCCAAGCCGTAGTGGCTGCGGGGAGTGGTGCAAAGGCTGCCATCGAGGCTGAGAAATATCTGAAACAATAATAACAATCATTCAATCACAACGCTACCGTGCAACGTAACAAAAACAAACTCACCTATTCTCTTTTAGGTGGAAAGATAAAGGTTGGCTTGTACCAACTCTACAAGATCCTGAAGCAAAACGGGAAACTCAAGGACAAACGCCATCCCATGTTCGAGAAGAACCGTTTCATGAAGTTCCTTGCGTGGTTCATGATCATTTATTACGCCGCCATCCTCCTCCTCATGGGAGTCACCCTTCCTGGTGGCTTGAAGGGAGCCTACAACGGCGTGGCAGCCTTTCATGTCCTCGATGGTGTACTTCTTTATTTCCTTATCACGGACTTCTGGTTGCGTTTCGCCCTTCAGGAGACACCTGCCCAGCAATCCAAGCCCTACAGTCTTCTGCCTGTTCGCCGTAGTTTCCTGATGAATGTCTATCTGACTCAGGCAGGATTGAGTTTAGGCAACATGTTTTGGGCGTTCTTCTTTGTGCCTTTCGGAGCTATTGCCGTATGGCCCCTGATGGGCTTTTGGGCATTCCTCAGCTGGCTCATCGGATGGTGGTTGCTCTTCGTCGCCAATGGGTACGCTTATCTCTTCGTACGTGCTCTCTGCATGAAGCACATCGCATGGGCACTCCTTCCGGCAGCCATCCACGCAGGACTTGTGGTACTGATGCTCGTTCCTGAGGAGAATGTGCTCGATATGCCCTGCACGGAATTCATGTACGCCTTCGCCAAGATTCAGTTGTGGCCCTATCTGGTAGTCTTTGCCATCATAGCTTTCTTCTATTACATCAATTACCTCCTCCAGTCAAAGATGGTTTATAACGAGGTTGCCCAAAAGGAAGAGGTAGAGATGAAGCACGCTACCCAGATGAACTTCCTCAACCGTTACGGCGCTATGGGCGAGTATCTCAAGATGGAGATCAAGTTGAGACTTCGCAACAAGCAGGTACGCATGGGATTCATCATAGCCCTTTGCGCGATGTGTTTCTTCAGCGCAATGCTCTATTTCACAGACATCTACAACGGTTCGTTCATGAAATCCTTCATTTGTCTCTACGACTACGTGCTCTTGGGCGTGATGACCCTGCCCACCATCATGTGCTACGAAGGAAACTACATCGACGGACTCATGTCGCGCCGCCAGAGCATTTACGAGCTGTTGAAAGCCAAGTTCTATTTCAACAGCATTTCCATCCTGATTCCTCTCCTCTTCATCCTTCCGCTTGTCTTCATAGGCAAGATTTCCCTTTGGATGAACCTGGGTTATCTCTTCTTCACGGCTGGAGTCCTTTATCCATGCTTCTTCCAGTTGGCGGTTTACAACAAGGATACCCTGCCTCTCAACCAGAAGATTACCGCCAAGCAAGCCAACACGATGCAACAGATCATCACCATCGTGGCGATGTTCCTCCCCATAGGAGTGGAGAAGATTGTCCTTGTGCTCTTGGGCAACCCAGGCGGATACTTCCTCATGATAGCCCTCGGATTGGCAGGCTTGCTTACCCACAAGCTTTGGCTTCGCAACATCTACGAGCGAATGATGCAACGCCGATACGTCAACATGGAAGGCTTCCGTGCATCACGAAATTTCTAATCCTTATATTTACCATTACTTAGTCACTTATCGAAATTATGCAGATTCAAATCAATAACCTGAAGAAATGTTTTGGCGAGAAAGTCGCCGTGAATATCGACAGCTACACCATCCATAGCGGCGAAATGCTGGGATTGGTGGGTAACAACGGAGCTGGCAAGAGTACCCTCTTCCGCCTCATTCTCGACCTGATAAAAGCCGATAACGGCGACGTCCACATGATAAGCAACTCCCCTGAGAATCCCATCGACGTGAATGTGGCAGAAACCGAGGAATGGAAGGACTGGACGGGAGCCTACATCGACGAGTCTTTCCTCATCGACTATCTTACACCAGACGAGTACTTCCATTTCATAGCACGCATCTGCGGCATCGCCTCAGGAGAATTGCAAAACTTCCTCGACCGCTTCAATCACTTCATGGCAGACGAAGTGGTGGGACAGAAGAAGCTCATCCGCAACCTGAGTGCCGGAAACAAGCAGAAAGTGGGCATCATTGCCGCCATGCTGCTCCGCCCACAGGTTCTCATTCTCGACGAGCCTTTCAACTTCCTTGATCCCAGCAGCCAGAGTGCCATCAAGCATCTGCTCACGAAGTATAACCAGGAGACGGGAGCCACCATCCTCATCTCGAGCCACAACCTCCAGCACACCGTCGATATCTGTCCACGCATCGCACTTTTGGAGCACGGCATCATCATCCGCGACATCGACAATCGTGAAGGACAAGCCCAAGCCGAGCTCGAGGACTACTTCCAGATTACCGATTAAGAAGAACAAAAAGGTCAAAGATTGACTATTCCACCTGCCAACCAGAAAAATCCGCTGACCACCAAAATGACCATTAAACCTTTATTTTTGTAAATAGAAGAAAATTCACAACTATCTGATAATAAGATGGTTGTGAATTTCTTTGGTGGAGAATATCGGAATCGAACCGATGACCTCTTGCATGCCATGCAAGCGCTCTAGCCAGCTGAGCTAATCCCCCAGGATTTGCATGTTTGCGAGTGCAAAGATAGGTGGTTTTTCATTAATTCACAAATCTTATCATTCTTTTTTTTGCAAAACCACGAAAAATCCGTATTTTTGCATTCAAATAGATAATGTACACGCATGAGATTGTTTTTTCTGACCATATTATCCTTCTTTGTGACTCTCATGGCTTTGGCAGTTCCAGCCGAGCGTGTTCGTCGATTGATTACTCTGACGGATGGCACTCAGGTGATGGGTACCCTGATGGGCAACGAGGATTACTCTTTCTTCCTGACGGACGACGGATACATCATCGAATCGACGGAGGAGGGCTATGTGCTGACCGATCTGACTCCCATGGATTTGGTTGTGGAAGAAGATGCTGATACAGAGGATGATCGTCGTGAGGCTCCTGCCCGCCGCATTGGTACGGTAGAGTCGGCTGCGCTCAAATGTACTGGCATTCAACGTGTTCCAGTCGTTCTGGTCAGCTTTTCCGATTTGGATTTTACTGTGGCTGAGGATGATGAGTCCGTACATGAATACTACGATAAGTTCTGCAATGGGACTCTCGACGGAAACCTCTATAAGACTCATGGCAGTCATGGCAGCATACGTGACTATTTTGTCGAGCAGAGCGACAGTACGTTCTTTCCTGAGTTCACAATCATAGGTCCTGTGAAGTTGGACGAGGGCTATGCCTATTATGGTAAGAATTCAGGTGGCTCGAAGGACTCGAACTTCTCCACGTTCCGTTCTCATGCTATAGCAAAGGCTTTGCAGTTGCAAAGTGATTGGAGCCCTTTCGATAACGACAGGAACGGCAATGTGGACATGATCTTCTTCATTTATGCTGGTTTGGCTGAAAGCAATGGAGGAGGCGAGGATGCTCTCTGGCCAAAGGAGACGACGAGTTCCGTCCGCATTGGCGGCATCACCTTTGCTACTACAGGATGCTCGAACGAACTCCGTCCCTCCAAATGGAACGAGGAACACACAGAGATTCTTGCCGTGAAACCTGATGGAGTGGGGGTTTTCATCCACGAGTTGAGTCATGCCCTTGGATTGCCTGATTTCTACGACACCAACAATGTGGCGTTTGGAATGGATATTTGGAGCGTGATGGATTATGGTGAATATTGCAATGGTGGATACAATCCCTGCAATTATACTGCCTACGAGCATGATTTCCTGGGATGGCGCAAGTTGGTTGACGTAAATGAACCCAGCACCCTTCGCATCAAACCTTTTGAGGAAGGCGGCGTGGGATACAAGGTGACTAATGAGGCCAATTCCAACGAATATTACATTCTGGAGAACCGTCAGCCCAAGGGATGGGACGACAAGCTTGGCTTGCGTGGTCATGGTTTACAGGTCACTCATGTGGATTACAAGCGTTCCAACTGGACATCCAATGATGTGAATACGAGTCCAAGCCATCAACGCATGACGATTATCGCCGCCAATGGCCTGTATCTTGGCACAAATTCGGCTTCTGGACGTGATGAATGGTATGCTTGCCTCTCAGGCCAACTCTTTCCAGGCGACACGTTCAACTTTGACCTTACGGATGACACTTATCCTGCTGCCACAGTTTTTACTGGCGAGTACATGAAGAAGCCCATTCAAGACATTTCTGAGGAATTGGATGGCACCATTACGCTCAAGTATCGTCCTATAGGGAGGCTCGATCCTCCAGCAGGTTTTGTTGTTTCCAATCTGGGCGAGACCAGTTTCGAGTTTACTTGGGGTCCTGTGATGAATGCATCATGTTTCAACGTACAACTGATGGAGGGCGACAATCTTTTCACTCAGGTGGATTCCCTCAAGGCAACAACTTTCCGCTTCTCTAACCTGAAGCCGGAAACCACCTATACGGTTCGTGTGCGTGCGATGGATGACCGTTATCTGAACAGTCTCTACGAGAAGTATCAGGTAACCACATTAACCGATGCTATTCAATCGCCCCTTGCTTATGGCGAAGATCTCACGCGCGTGTATTCCATCAGTGGTGAATTTGTCACGGAATGTTATGATGACGAGATTCGCCGTCTTGGCTTGCATCGTGGAGTCTATATTCTTCGTTCCAGCACAGGAAAAACAAAGAAGATGTTTATCAAGTGACAAATTGGCAGAATAAGACAAGACAGTTGCAATCACACAAAAGGTTGAATAGAGAATTGAACAGGAATCTTTGGATGAAGAAAACCTTCTAAACTATTAATTATGAGGAAATTGTTTTTGGCAGTTCTGCTTTCTTTGTTCTCTGTGAACATTTGGTCTGTGCCCGCGCGTCGTGTCACCAAGGTTTACACTTTACAAGATGGCAGCCAGCAGGAACTCACCCTTACAGGTGATGAATTCGGCCATTGTTTCCTCTCCCCTGATGGCAAGGCTTTTCTCATGGACAAAGATGGCATCATGCAACCTGTTTCGACTGACGAAATAACAAGTCGTCGCCAAACCCGTTCCCTGCAAAGCAATCGTACACGAAAGGCGCGCAGGAACACTACTTTTCATGGTACGTGGAAAGGTCTCGTGATTCTTGTCAATTTTGCTGACAAAGGATTTGTTACGACGACACCTCAAGCGACCTTCTCCCGTATCTTCAACGAAAAAGGATATTTCGCTGGTTCCGTTCATGATTATTTCTATGACCAAAGTTATGGCCTTTTTGACCTCGAGTTTGATGTGGTTGGTCCCTACACTTTGAGTCATAATATGGCTTATTATGGTGAGAATAATTCGAAAGGTGATGACAAACGTGCTGCCACAATGATTTCAGAAGCATGTAACTTGGCAGACAA
>CAMKMK010000033.1 GCA_946413885.1 uncultured Prevotellaceae bacterium | reverse complement strand
CCGTCGCCGCAGGCGGAGCCAACGAAGTGCAGTTCTTCCGTCAGGTTGTTCTGTTCGACGAAGCGGTGGCAAGCCATTGCGACGGAGCCCCCCTGCGAGTAGCCCATGCTCATGCAGCGGAAGTTTTCGCGGATGGGATGCCTCAGGTATTCGAGACTGCTGTCATGCTCGTATAGATAGCGCCCGTGGCGTGTGGCGTCGATGCACTGACGTGCAGTCAGTTCCTGATAGAGGTAGGGGTGTGCACGGTTTTTCGTGATGCCGTAGCCTTCGTAGTCGGCCAAGATGACGAGGTTGTTGTTGTAGTCGTGATAGCCCCATGCTTTGTCGATTTGGTCGATGGCGAAGATGTCCGTCACGATGCTGAGCTCCAGGAGCGGCACGCCAAAGATAGCTCCTACACCCGTGCAGCAAAGGAGTACGCCGGCAATAGTCGTGCCAGCCTGCGCGCCGAGCAGGAGGGCACCGTAGTCTTCGTTGAGGATGAACTTCGGTCCACCTGCCAAGGACATGAGCATGCCCCAGTCGTCGCGGGCAAAGTTGTAGATTTGCGCAGAAGGTCGCTGGGCATCGCTCGTGATGGTGACGTGGGTGCC
This sequence comes from uncultured Prevotellaceae bacterium, assembly GCA_946413885.1. Taxonomy (GTDB): domain Bacteria; phylum Bacteroidota; class Bacteroidia; order Bacteroidales; family Bacteroidaceae; genus Physcousia. The sequence continues at coordinate 14,126 of CAMKMK010000033.1, read as the reverse complement.
CATGATGATGTTGTTCACCTTCGAGCACGCTTTTGGCGTGGGACACGCCGCAATGCCCGAGAGAATGACCTCGTTGCCGTCTGCATCCACAGAAGGGTATTCGAAGCGGAATACATAATAGTAAAAATTGAGGAAGAACTCGTCGCTGATGTTGCCCCACTGCCAGCGTCCGTCGTCCAGAAGCACCTTCTTGCGAGCAGCGCGGCGAGGTTTCATGGCTCGAGCCACTTGCACCGAGTCTTTCACATCGACATTCTCCGACTGCCAGATAAGTATAGGCTCGGAGAAGAGCAGCATGGAATCGACGTTCTGCGTCACAAGATCTGTCCGAGTGCAGGTTGTCAGGTCGCTGACCACTACGCCAATGTCCGTGATGCGAGCCTTATCACAGTCTTCAGGGATGTAGCGTAAGCCTCCTTGCGCCCAAACTCCCTGCACAATCGCGCACAGGAGGGCGAAAAATAAGAATAGTGTCTTTTTGACCTGTGGTCGAAATATCTTCCGTTCGGCAAAGTTCAAACCCGTTTGTCTTTGCACTAACTTATTCAATATTTTCATTGATTATTGCATTATTGATTATTGACGACTTGGTAGCAATTTGCTAATTGTATGATTTTGGGTTCAAAGGTATAAAAAAATCGTTTACACGCGTGCGAAAGTGACTATTTTTTCGCTTTGACCGTAAATTTATCTTTGGTTTCCTTGTCATACCCTTCGCTGACCTTTCTATTACTACGAATAAATGTTCAATTACTACGAATAAACGTTAAATGTGACTGAATTTCGAAAATTTCCAATATCGAAATATTGCGAGATTCTGAATCTCTCCTTTACTTTGCTCTCGGAAATCAATCAAAATGCAAAAAAGATGAGACGCAAGGACAACACATTGACGAAAGTTGAATTCGAGGTGATGAACATTCTTTGGGATATTCCAGGTGGAGTTTGCGCATGGGATATTTTGGATCGTTACCAGGAACCGAAACCTGCCTATACGACGATAGCTACCTATCTGAAGGTGCTTTACGAAAAAGGCTATCTGGATTTTCATAAGGATAAGGGGCAGGGCAAGACCCACCGCTATGTACCTATGGTGACTCGGGCAGAATATACGCGTCGCACCATGCAGGAAGTGAAGAAGAACTTCTTTGGTGGCAGCCTCAAGTCCATGCTCAGCTATTTCGTCAGCGAAGAGAATCTTTCGCCAGACGAGATAAAGGAACTGTTGGAGATGACAAAAGAAGAAGGATTGAAGGACAGGTCCTAAATTCCTAAATAATAAATGCTTACATGGTAAATCCCTAAATACTAAATCCCATGATGTCTGCTTTGTTTCTATATTCCATAAAGTCGGCGATGGTGCTGACAGTACTCTACCTGCCGTATATGCTGATGTTGCGGCGCGAGAGTTTCTATCGTTTCAACCGTGTGGTGCTGCTGGGCATTCTCTTCCTTTCACTTGTGTTGCCGCTCTGCAACATACCTGCCATGTCGCTCGATCGTCAACCCGTGGTGCAGGCTGCACAGTTGCAGATGTTGGAGTTGGGCATCCCCGTCCATGTACTGCCCGAAGTGAAGGTGGTGGCTGAGGGAGCCGTGAGGCATGGTGCCTCGCGTTTCAGCATCTTCCTTTTTGTCAGTTTTGTATACATAATCGGTATGGTGATGTTGCTGGCGATGAGATTATGGCAGGTGGGTCGCATGCAGTTCAGTTTGCGGCGTGGTGCTCTCTGGCAACAGGAGGAACAGGGTGTCCGCATCTACTGTCACGCTGGCGAAGTGTCTCCCTTCAGCTGGATGCGGAGCATTGTCATCAGCCAGCAGGATTACGACGAGGCGGGACGTGAGATCTTGCTTCACGAGACGGGCCACATCCTGAATCGTCACTCGTGGGATGTGCTTTTGCTTACCGTGGTGCAGATGGTGCAATGGTGGAATCCGCTGGCCTATGTCTTGGGTATCAGCTTGCGCGATGTACACGAATATGAGGCGGATGCCTACGTACTAAGTCAGGGTATCTCGGCTCAGTCCTATCAGTTATTGCTCATAAAAAAAGCTGTCGGCTCTGGTTCCTACGCTTTCGCCAACAGCTTTAACCATAGTTTAACAAAAAAACGTATCACTATGATGAAAAGACCAAAATCAAATCCGTGGATGCGGAGCAAGGCTCTCTATGCTATCCCGGTGGCTGCGTTGGCTCTTTGTGCCTTCGCTACGCCTAAGTTCGTTGCTCCCATTGAGGGTGCAGTATCAAAACTCGGAGGCGAAGTTACGGAGAAATCTTCTGACTTGCAAATTTCAGAGGAAGAAAATGAGAAGTTTTCAGTAGAAGCTGTCGAAAATGTCCAAACGATCCTATCGGTGGCCGAACCTTCCAACAAACAAATCTTTGTGAACGGTCGTTCTGTGTCAATAGAAGAACTGAAGGATTTGGACCCAGAGAAGATAACGTCTATCCATGTTCTTCATGGCGATGCAACAAAAGATCTGTTGGGCAAGGAGGCATATTACATCATGACCGATGATCCGAAGTATGCCAATCCTAATGCCGGCAAGCTGAACTACAATCAGAAGACAGGCAAGTATGAGCCCATCGTGGATAAACCAAAAGGAGTTCCTCAGGACACCATAAAAAAAATATACGGTACGGCAAAACCTGTTGTCCAGGCTGATAACAAAAACACTCCCATAGAGGTACATGGTACGGCAGTCCCCCTTGCCCCAGTTGATACCGTTTACGACCGTCCTGCCGTGAATGCCAAGTATCCTGGTGGTGATGAGGAGTTCTTCAAGTTCCTGAATCAGAATATTCGTTATCCCAAGCTCTGCCATGAATTTGGCGTGCAAGGGCGCGTTCTCATAAACTTTGTTGTAGAAAAGGACGGCAGCCTTACGGAGATTAAAAAACTTCGCGGCCCTAGTCTAATATTCTCTGAGCAGGCTTCACAGTCATACAAAGAGTCGCATCCCGACAGCCAAGAACAGCTTGAGGTAGGACAAGATTTGGGTGATTTGCTCTACGAGGAGGCAGAGCGTGTGCTGAAGTTGATGCCTAAGTGGGAACCTGCCAAGGATAAGGACGACAATCCCGTTCGCAGCCGCTTTACTTGTCCCATCAAGTTCCAACTGAACTGACCTGTATGGAAATGCTGATAGGAAAACAATGACGATGCAAAAACATTATTTCATGATATTCCAATTGGATTGATTTAGGTTTAAAATAGTTCGAACACCCTTCCACCCTCTGGGAAGACCGTGGAAGTTTTTACCATAAGAAAAGCCATTTCTTTACTCAAAAGCGAGTTCTGAAATGGCTTTTCCTTTCGTCTATTCTATGCTGAACTCACGTGTTGATTAGATTCTTCACGTCGTTCAGTATGACAAGGGTGCTCATTTGACGAGCACCTTCTTGTTACCAATTACATAAATACCCTTTGGCAGACTCTTCAGGTTGGCGCTGCTTTCTGCCATCTTCACGCCAGTCAGAGTGTACACAGCCTTGCTGTTGAGCTGACGATCAGCAGCAAACATCGGAGTGATGCCATCTGCCATTGGAAGCAGTACAGGATAGCTTCCCTCGGCCATGTCGCAGGACCATACGGTATTGTCCCATCCTACCACAGTTTCCTGCAGCTTCGCAAAGTTGCTGCCGTTGTAGAAACTCAGACCAGAGATGATATCCTTCGATGAGGTTTCGCCAAAGTTCTCGTATTCATTGTTCCATACGGCCACGTTCTTGTAGGTGGCTGCTGGAGTGGTGCTGCTCATGCCGCCTCCCACGATACCGCCACCGCGATTCATCGTGCCGGCTGCATAGACGTTCTCCATGGTCAGAGCGTCGCTCACGCGGCCCACGATACCACCTGTCACGGATGATGCACCCGTGATGTCAACGATAGCATAGCAGTTGCGCATATCCGTGATGCCATTCACGCTGCCCACGATAGCCCCTGCATAGCCTGAGCCAACGGTCAGCTTGCCAGTTACATACACATGCTCGAAGAAGGTGGAGCCGGAATAGCTTGCCGTGCGTCCTGCCCAGGCTGCCACGATGGCAGAGCCGGTGGGAGCGCAAGTCACGTCAGCATCCTCGAAGCCTACGTTCTTCACGCCGCCGCAGAGGATTCCGAAGAAACTCTGGTAGTTGACGTCTGTGTTCTTGGGAGCGAAGTTGCGGATAACGTGTCCCTTACCGTTGAAATTGATGTAGAAGAGGTAATTCTCTCTGTCGGTGTTCAGCGGAGTCCAGTTGTCCACACTACTCATGTCGATGTCGTCGTCCAGAACGATGTAGTTCATCTGGCCTTGGTTCATGTATTTGCGAACCTCCAGCAAGTCTTGTGCCGTCTTGATGACGAAGGGATCTTCCTCAGTACCTTCCATAGCAGCCAATGTGGGAATCTCATTAGTGAAGCCGTCGCCCACAGGATAAACAATCATGCTCTCCTTGTTGAAGGTGGGATAGCTTTCGCTGGCCAAGGTCTGACGCCAGATGGGGTCATTTACCACGCCATTGTTCAGTTTGTAGCAAAGTTCGCCAGTGGGACCCATTGCAGCCACGTCTTCGCCTGCGTAGCAGTTCGATTCCGTACCACGTGTCTGGAGTACATTCCATGTCGTGTAGCAGTTCACTTGACTACCGTTTGCAGCCTCGCCTGCAATACCGCACTTCTGAGAGTGGAATGTTTGGAGGTCGATGTTGCCGATTGTATAAACGTTCTGAACTGTACCACCGTTGTTCTCGCCAACCACACAACCGATACGGCAGCCGTTCGAGTGCGTGTTCTTAATGCTGACGTTCTCCATACCCAGGTTCTTGATGGTACCGCCTGATACCATACGTCCGAAGAGACCACCCTCGATACGCAGGTTGTACTCCATGTGGAGGTTGCGGATTACGTGGAAGTCACCATCGAATGTGCCATTGTAGGTCACGTTGGAACCGTCAGGACCTGCTCCATCATCGCTGTAGCGTGCGATGGGACGGAAGTCGTTGATGTCCTTCATGTCGATGTCTGCCACCAGACGTGCATTTGCGTTGCTTTGGCCAGAGTTCACAAATTTGCTGAACCAGCGCAGGTTGTATGGATTGGCAATCAGATAGTAGCCATTCTCGATATCGGTAATTACGCCTGAGTCGAAACCGCAGTTCGAGCAGACGCCATCCACGAGGGCATGGTCGAGACGAGTGGCCTCGTTGCCCGGTATGTTGTCGAACGTGCTGTTCTCAGTCCCAGCGCCGTCGCAAGCGATGACACCATGACCATAGACTTGCTTGTGGGTGCTGTCGAGTACAGGGTATTTATCCTCGCCCAGCGTCTGGAAGAAGGCTGTCTCTTCCTGGTCCTCGTTCAAGCGATAAGCCAACTCTCCAGTGGGTGCCATTGCAGCCACTTCAGCACCGCTGAAGACGTTCATCTGAGTGCCGTTGGTCACGGCATTACCTGCGTAGGATGAGAAGCAGCCTATCACGTTGGATTGAGCCGCCTCACCGCAAAGACCGTTGCAATTGTCGTGGAGGGTTTCCACTACGATATTGCCAATGCTATAGCAGTTCTGGACGGTGGACTTGTAAGCCTCGCCAGCCAGGACGCCAGCACGTACACCTTGGGTTTCGTTGTTGTAGACGAGAGTGTTCTTGATGGTTGCGTTCTCGAAGCCTATGTTCTTGAGAGTAGCGCCCTGAGTACGGCTGAAGAGACCAGCCTCGCAACCATCGTCGACGATGATTGTCAGGTTTCTGATGACATGGCCCTGACCATCGAAGGTGCCGCTGTAGGTGGTGCCTATGCCCACTCCGTCTCCTGTGCCGTCGCCGTCCAAGTCAAGGTCGTCCCTATGGCGGGCAATGGGAGTGAAGTTGGCGATCTCGCTCATGTCGATATCGTTGGCGAGTACAGCGTTCAGGCCAGTGTTGCCGTGATTGGACTGATAGGAGAACCAAATCATGTTGTATGGAGTAGACAACTGATAAACGCCGTCTATCTCCTCAGGCTCGTGACCGCGGATTACCTTATAGATGTCATCGTTGCGCATTCTGTCGATGAATGCCAGGGCTTCCTCGTCGCTACCCTCACCGCTCTCGAACATCTCGATGACAGGGGCGATAACCTTGTCGTCCAGTTCCTCGAGAAGTTCAGGAGCGTTGATGCCGTAGACATCCTGCAGCTCGTCAGACACATCGCGAAGTTCCGAATAGATGAGCTTGCTCTCGTTGACGCGTTCGAAGATGTCGCCCAGCTTGCTCAGCAAAGCGTACTTCTCAGCACCCGTGGAGGCATTGTCTATCTCTGTTGCGTATGCTCTCAGTTCGTTCTGGAGTCCTACATAGTAGTTGGGAGCTTCCTTGTAGTCATACAGGTCTGGCAGATAGTCGTTGGTCATGTGGTTGATTATCGCCTTGACATCGTCCAGGAGGGCCGTCATGGCTGCTGTAGCATGCTCGCTCTCCATCTCGCCAAGGTAACGCAGACGTGCATTGCCCAGGAAGTCGCTGTTGGTCAGTTTGTAGGCTGAAGAGCCTTTCACGCCTACCGTCAGCACTCCGTCCTTTACCTCCACGATGACACGGTTGTCCCAATGTCCCAGGTCGATAGCGTTGCATACGCCTGTCACGCTGTTAGGCTTCCAGCCGAGGGGTTCACCAGCATCGTCCAACTTCTCTTCGAAACCTGAATAGCCTTCCACCTCTTCTGCTGTAAGCAGGTCGCTGAAGAGAGGTTTCTGGTAGTTCTCGTTGCCGTTGGCGAACAACAGGTTTCGGTAGTTGTATGCACCCAACAGGAGACCGCTGCTGATTTCTGAATAGCCACCGATGCGGAATTCATAGAGACCATCCTTGAGTCCGTTGAGCGTCTGGCTGATCTGGAAGTTGCCATTCTGGCCTTGCAGCAGGTATTTGGTTACGTTTGCACTTGTGGTGTGGTTGGCGATGGAGCCTTCAGGAGACCATCCTGCCGTACCGTCAGCAAAGTTGGCGTTTGTCAGCAGGTTGCTGATGTCTGCGCCAGGGGCATAGCCGTGCTGTACGGCATTGCTGAGCAGCTGCTGGACGTAACCGATTTCGCTGTTCACGTAATTGCTGTTCAGGTTGCAATTCTTCAGGATGTAGAGCGAGGAACCATTGGGGTAAGTGTCGCCTGGCTCCACTTCCTTAGTCAGATAGTTGACCAGCATGTCGCGTTCTTCGCCATCGAAGAAGTTGCCGTTCTCGTCCACGTAAGCCTGCACTTCTTGCAGAGCCTCCTGATACTTCTTGTAGGAAGCCTGGGCATTGCCGATGGCATCGCGCAAGCCTTGCAGATCTTTGTAGCCAGCCAGGAAGTCTGGGAAGGGCTTGTTCTCCATCGCATCAATGCGGTCGAGATACGTATCGATGAGGCTTGCGGGAGCCACCACGTCTTCGTAGGCGGCATGTTCAGCCTGAATCAAGCTTGCAACGAGTTGCTTGTATTCTTCCTCGTCCGTAGCGCTTGCATAATCTACGTCAGAGGTTGCATAGACCAGTCCGTGAGTCTTGTCCCAAGTGGGGAAGTGGTCATCACCCAGCGTCTGGTAATAGGAGACAACCTCAGGGTCGAATGATTTGCCGTTGAGCGCCCAGCAGAGTGCTCCGCTCTCAGCGTCCTCAACAATATTCTCGTTCTTGGCAAAATAGTGGCAGTTGTTCAGCGTAGTTTTGTTCTCTGTCACGAAGAGACCCTCGTAGGTACTCCAGCAGTTGTTTAGTGTACTTTGGGCTGCCTCACCTCCGAAACCAGCGCACTGGGCATGGTCGGTGGTCACGCTGATGTCGCCTGCCGTCCAAACGTTGGTGAAGGTGCTTTGGTACAACTCACCACCCACTACACCAGCGCGGACAGGCCCCGTGGAGTAGTTGATAACGGTAGGATCCACAAAACCTACGTTCCTGATGGTTGCACCCTGCGTGCGGCCGAAGAAACCAGCCTCGTAGTTGTCGTAAACCTCAACGTAAAGGTTCCTGATGACATGATATTGGCCGTCGAAGGTTCCTCGGAAGTTCAAGTCGTCGGCACCAAAGCCAGAGTCCCTGTGTTTGCCCATAGGCGGGAAGTTGGGGATGTCGCTCATGTCGAGGTCATTCATCAGTCGGATGCTGATGGTGTTGCTGCCCTTGTTTACGAAGCGGCTTACCCAGCGTAGTTCCTGCGGAGTGGTCACCTCGTACCATTGGTCGATGGAGGGCTTCACTTCGTAGCCTTCGAAGCCGCAGTTCTGGCAGTATCCCTCTTGGTCGAACTCATGTGGAGGCACAGGACTTCCGTCGTCCGTATTGCTGTAGGTCATTGCCCCTGCGGATGAACCGTCGCAGTTCATCGGACCATTGCCGAATACCTGCTTGTGGGTGGGATCCTGACAAGGTATCTGGTCCTCGCCTAACGTCTGGTACCACCTGATTTTGCTCTGGTCGCCGTTCAGGGTGAAGCAAAGTTCACCGGTGGGTCCCATCGCAGCCACTTCATCGCCTGCAAAACAATTCGTAAGCGAGAAGGCACTTCCGTTCACGAGCACATCACCCGTACTATAGCAGTTGATAAACTGTGAATTGTTGGCAGCCTCGCCGCTGAGATAGCCTTTTTGTGGATGTAGAGTGCTCAGTTCAATCGTACCCGCTGTCCAGCAGTTACGCATTGTAGATTTATTGAGTTCACCACAGATGACGCCGACACGAACGCCAATGTAACCGTTGCGATCCATTTCGCTGGTGGAGGTCATCTTGGCATTCACGACGCCCAGGTTTTCAACGACAGCATTCTCGCAGCGGCTGAAGAGACCTACCTCGTAATTGTCTTCGCGCGCCACGGTGAGGTTCTTGATCACGTGACCGGCTCCGTCAAAACGGCCATAGAACCTTACTTGCGTACCGCCAACGTCGGCATACATACCGATGGGCCAGAAGTTCGGCACACTGCTCATGTCGAGGTCAGCCGTCAGACGACCCCATGACGAATTGGCATTGACGGTGTTGTTCACATAATCTGAGAAGGCCACCAGATCCTCCGGCGTGCTGATCAGGTAGTACCCTTCATCGTCCTTCGGCAGATTGAATGCTGCACGGACATTAAGTCCTGCAAACACCGTCACAAGAAACAAAAGAGTAAATTTTCTCTTCATAGTTAAATAAGGTAGGGGGAAAGCTTGTTTTACTTGCACCTACGAGCAAGTTCCCCCTGTTTAGGCTTGCCCTGGCGACCTATTTTATGTTCCTTTTTTCGGCTGTTCATGATGCAAAGATACAACTTTTTTCAGGAAGCCATAAAGTTTCGACGGAAATTTTGGGAAATTGCATGAATCGAGCCAACTCTTTCCTTGGAAAATCAGGTTCCTGGGCGGTGTTTTTTGCATTTCAAAAGCTTATCTGTTGTGTGTTTTGAGGTCACAAATCCAAAAAACTTACAGAACACATCTGTCATATAGAAAATTTCTGTAACTTTGTTCTCGAACTCGTCTAATTTACATAAAAAATAGAAGTTCATTTAATTCAGGTTTTCGCAGTTTCTGCATAAAGCTAAAAAAAGGATGAAAAAGAGTCTGTTTGTGATACTATGCCTTGTGCCAGTTCTCAACGCGATGGCACAGATAGAAGAATATACCCTGCCTGACGGTAAGGTGGTGAAGATTGACCGCAGCGTCTTTCCCAATCTTCGTTACGATGTTTCGAGCAAGCCCCAGCCAGCTGATTATGTGGCACGCCGTAAGGCACGCGCCAAGCAGGGTGAGGTAAAGCTGCCTCCCTTCGTTAATAACGGGCAGGACAAGTATTTCCCTCCCATCTTCAATCAGGATGGTGGTTCGTGTGGATCCGCGCAAAGCATTGGTTATATGTTCACTCACGAGATGGACAGTTATCGCGACCTTGACGCTTCCTTGCCAGAGAACCAGTATCCTACCCATTTCACTTGGTTGCTGGCTTATCAGACCAGCGATACGGAGGGTATGGCACGCTCTATTGGCATTCCCAACGTTCCCACTTATGGAGGACGTACCTACAGCAGGCTCTTTGGCTCCCAGACGCACGATGACCCGGATTATGGTTGGATGCAGGGGTACGACAAGTGGTACAGCGCCATGTGGAACAAGATTTCCCACGACATAAGCTTTGCACCCACCAACACGCCTGAAGGGCGGCAGGAACTGAAAGAGTGGCTCTATAATCGTAGTGGCGACGTGACGCTCCACGGAGGTGGTGTTGCAGGTATTGGTGTTGCTGCTTACGGTACGTGGGCTTCTATTCCCTCTACCGCTGCCAACAAGGTGGCTGGAGTGGCAGGCATGAAGTATGTCAAGGCATGGGGCGATACCTTCAACCATGCGCTTACCGTTTGCGGATACGATGACCGCATAGAGTTCGACCTTGATGAGGATGGTATCGTGGGTGAGGTTGATGAGGACGAGGTAGGAGCTTGGATTATTGCCAACTCGTGGGGCGATGGTTGGGAGAACAAAGGCTTCATCTACTGTCCCTATAAGTTCAGCTATTCTGTGGGCAACGATACGTGGTCCTGGAGTCCTGGGGCTCATATCATACGTCAGGATTACCGTCCCCTGCGCACCATCAAGCTGTTGATGGATTACAGCCATCGTAGCGAGCTTTTGCTTTGTGCAGGTATCTCCGAGGACATTCATGCCACCAAACCTGACAGGACGATTCCTTTCGAGCATTTCCGCAATGCTGGCAACACGTTGGGAGCTACGCCTGCACCTGAGGTGCCCATGCTGGGGCGTTGGGTGGATGGCATACATCCAGAGCCTATGGAGTTTGGCTACGATCTGACAGACCTTACTGCCACCGTTGACCGTACCAAGCCTCTCAAGTACTTCTTCATTGTCAAGACAAAAGCTGGCACCATTGGAAGTGGACATATCTACAAAGCTTCCATCATCAATTACGAGATAGAGAATGAGGGTGTGGAGATTCCTTTCGACCAGTCCAATGTTGAGATTCTCAGCACCAACCGCGAGACCATGATTAGTGTTGTGGTGCCTGGCGAGCAGCTTTATCCCGCTGCCAATCTCTGCGTAGAGGATGGCGTGCTGACTTGGTCGGCTCCTCAGACCTCCAGTCTTACCCTTACTGGATATCATGTGTACGAGGGCGAGAGTCTGGTGGCTCAGTTGCCTGTCCAGCAGACTTATTTCACACCTGGTGATGGAGCTGCGGGTCCCTTCACTGTGAGGGCTGTTTACAGGGCAGGATCGTATGGGCAGGAGTCCGCACCTTCCAACCCTGTGATTTTCCAGGCTCCCCAGCACGAGACCAACAGGTTGGTGATGTTCAACGAGGGTGGACTCACCATTCCCAATGCCATTTCAGAGATTCTCAACGAAGCCACCATAGAGTTCTGGATTCGTGCTTCCAAGAATGTAAGTTACATCGATCAGGTTGGTCCTGGTTGGGGTAAGTTCCTCTTCCATAATGACGCCAACGGAACCCTCTCTGTGGGATGGGACAGCAACACTACAGACCGCCTCAACGTCAGCAATGTCTTCTCCAGCGTTAATCGTTGGAATCATATTGCCATCGTTATCAAGGGCAATGTTCTCATTCTTTATGTCAACGGCCTTAAGAAAGGTCAGTTAACCTCCCGCACCTATTCTGGTCTTCCTGCTTTTGGCGACCTCCAGTTTGGTCACACCAGCAAGGATCAGTGGTGGATAGGCGGATTGGACGATATACGCGTCTGGACCAAAGCCCGCACCCAAGCGGAGATAAGGAGCAACATGCGTGTTCCCATTGCCATGCCAGCCTTGCATCCTGATCTTCTCATTTACATTCCCATGGAAACCATCGAGATCGACGGCAAGACCCTGCTGCGCGAATGGGTGAGCGGAAAACATGCCTCCTTTAATGGTACAGGCAGTTGGGAGATTCAGGATATCAACGGCCCCTTCACAGGCGGCTCACAGGGCGATCCTATGCTCGCTATCACAGAAGAGGAGACCACCCATCTGGCAGGCATTCCTTTCCATCTTGTAGCAGAGAGTTCGCTGAATGCTGTCGATTGGACTTGGACAGTTGCTGATTCCCAGATGCCCGCTTTGCATGGAGTGAATCCCACTTTCACATTCTCCCAGGCAGGCACTTATTCTGTTTCCTGCACCGTCCTTTTTGCTTCAGGAGCCACGTTGACAGAGACCAAAGAGGTGGTGGTGACTGAAGGTGGTGCTCCTGTGGCAGCCTTCGATGTCCTTGATGACGATTTGCCTGCTGGCGACCGCTTCAGTTTCATCAACCGCAGCCAGGGTGATGGGTGTACCTATCTCTGGAGTATGCCTGGAGCCGAAGTGGAGGAGACAGGAGGCACCAACGCTACCGCCCTCTATCCTCAGACAGGAACTTTCTCCGTCACGCTTACCGCCACCAATCCTTTTGGTTCCAGTAGCGTCACTCGTCAAGTCACGGTACGCGAGTCGGCTCCCAGCGCACGCTTTGATGTTTCCCAGACGGCTATCATGCTGGGCGAGACGATTCAACTCATCGACGGAAGCCGCTATTCGCCTCTCTCCTGGCATTGGGAGCTCAACAATGGCTGCCGCGCCCTGATGATAGATGACCAGTCGCCCTATGTCGTGCCCACAGCACCTGGTATCTACGACATCAGTCTTCAGGTCACCAATCAGCTGGGTACCAATACCCTTACACGCAACCGCTATCTGATTGTTAGCAACGATGATCCTGGCACCTGCCTCAACTTCACGGGCAACGAGAGCCTGCAGATTCCCTGTCCTTTCAGCGATTATCAGACCGCTCTCACCCTCGAGTGGTGGATGCGCCCCCAGCAGTATCAGGGTAGCGTAAGCCTCACCTCTACGCAGGGCGACTTCTCAACGTCAGTCAATGCAGAAGGAAATCTTACTGTCACGCAGGGGAACAAGAAGGCCACTTCCGGCTCAGAATACATCATCCGCAACGAATGGCACCACTATGCCGTCGTTTACAACGCAGGAACAGTCAGGTTCTATCGCGATGCTATCCTTTTCGCCACCTCTTCCACCAAACTCAACGCCCGCTTCCTTCCTTTGGAGAGTATCACCATGGGCGGAGAGAGCGGAGGATTCAATGGCCAGATAGACGAGGTTCGCGTCTGGGGTTCCGCCCTTACTGCCGACAAGATTTCAGCTTATTGCAACCAGCATATCAGCGATGTGGCGACTGCTCAGCAAGAAGACAAACTGTTGATCTATTACGATTTCAACCAGAATGGTGGCGATGTGCTCGACCGCACTTCTTCAGGCTGCAACGCCACGCGTATTGGATTCGGACCGGATGGCGACGCATGGAATGCTGCTTTGGGAGTCTTCACGCTCGACACCAACGCAGTCATGCATGGCGACATCTCGTCCACCTACCTTACCAATTACAAGAATCCTTTCATCACGGCATCAGGTACCGTCAACCCCAACGATGCCAACCGCTTCCTCCGTCTGTTGATGAAGAACTACCGTTCAAGGTGGCAGGATGCCAATGCCATCACCTCAGGCAGCATCACCACAGGAGCCCACATCGATACGGCCCATCGCAGCGACATCACCTTCGAGACCAAGTGGAGCGGCTTTGCCACCCCGCTTCTCGACTACCGTCTGTGGCAGGCAGTCACCCTTCCAGCCGGCAGATACAAGTTTAGCGTCACGTTCAGCGATGGAAACGATGCCCAGACCAGCCGCCTCGTCGTTTGTGAGGGTAAAACCATGATAAGCGATGCCGATTGCGAAGAAGGAGCCATCGCCTGGTGTAAGCTTGTGGATGGAAGCCTCACCTTCACCCTTAACGAGGAGACAGAGGTCTCATTGGGCATCATTGTCAACCTCACAGGTCAGGCCAGCTTTGGAATAAGTGCCTTCAAGCTCGAGGGTGTTTCCTACGAGACTCTTGCTCCTGCCGATCCCACAGGCATCACCCTCCCTGAGACGGCACAGCCTTCAGAGCCAACTTTCCGTGGTATCTACAACCTCTCCGGCCAGCGCCTCCAGGAGTTGCAGCGAGGTATAAACATCGTCAATGGCAAGAAGACGCTGACAAGATAATCGCTAGCCAGCCTTCGACAATCCTTTGATACCAAAAAATATTTACTTTTCTCATATTTTTAGTTTTGAGAAAGGGGAGG
>CAMKMK010000032.1 GCA_946413885.1 uncultured Prevotellaceae bacterium | reverse complement strand
AAGATTTGCCAGGCATGTTCCAAGCGTTCCTCAGCTCTTGGCAGCAAACTCAGGAACCCCGTCTTGTCGCCTGAGTACATAAAATAGTCTATAAGGCTCTCCACCCAATACAACTCATACGTCTCGATGCCGTTGGGATGTGTATCGGTCCAATGCAGGTTCTTGAAGACCTCGTCGTAGCAGGAGAAAGCCGTCAAGGCAGCTGCCTGAGCCGTATAGGCATCACCCGTCCAAGAGAAGCGGTCCCCACGATCGAACATGATGGCTCCGAAGCTATCCTCACGCAGATTAGCCTTCACGTCCCAGGCTCCTGTGTACCAAATCTTGTTTATCAAGGTGTTGTCGCAATCGAAACTGCTCGTATAGTTGACAGGTTTTACCTGACAAACGGCACGAACCGAAGTGATGGTAAATGGCTGATCAAAGCTGTTCACGCGTATGAACCCATAGCGCACACCCTCGTAAAACTCCTTGTTCAATTCCATCCGATAGGTCGTCCCGTATTGCGCGGGCTTTGCCATCTTTCTGAACATCGAGAAGTCCTTGTGCTCGCTACATCCCAACTCTACTTCTCCCGTCAGGTCAGGGCTGTCAATCTCTATCCAGGCTGGCAGTTCCGTGCCGAAATCCAAACGGATGGTACCCGTTCCGCTGACACGAATGTCGCACTTCTCCCTCCTGACACTTTCCAGCCCAGCAAAGCTTTCCTCATTCTCCATAACCTCGGCCGATTTGGGAAGCATCACGAAAATCTGATAATGATCGCTGGCCTTCGGATGATCCCACACATAACTCACCAGCGGATCGGGCGAGTCTGGCACAATCTTCCCGGTCATCGAGCCTCCAGAAACATACTCATAGGGCTCCTCAATGGGTGAGCGACGCTTTAGCAACTCCTTATCTACTCCCTCATTCTGCTGGCATCCGACCATAAAGGCTGCGAGCAAGATACAACCCAGAAAAAAATTCTCCTTCATGAATTAGTTGTTTTATGGTAAAAAGACAAATTCAAAACTTGTTTTCATTATCGAGCGGAAGTGGCAACTGATTCCGGCTTCGCCCAAATGAATTTGCAGATATCTACAAGTACCCGCCTAAAGCAGTATAGAGATTGATGAAGGCCTGAATACCTTTGTAGCGGTTCTCGACCTCGCTGAGCTGGGTGGAAAGCAAGTCTTCCTGTGCCTTGAGGACTTCCAGGTAGGTATTGGTGCCGTGCATCATCAACTCATTGGTGGCGAGATAAGCCTCATGCAGGGCTGTAACCATCGTATGAAGATACTGCTCTTTCTCTTTCGAACTGTAACAGGTGTGCAAATAGCGATAGACTTCATTTCCTGCATTTAGCAACGTCTGCGTGAACTGCAACTGTGCCTTCTCCTGATCGAGCTTGGCATTCTTATATTTCGCACGTAGCTTGCCTTGGGCAAACAAGGGCTGCGTGAGTGATGCTACTGCTTCAGCAAGCATCTTCCCAGGATTAACCATTCCTTCGAGGCCATTGCTCCATCCTAATCCGGCAGAGATGACAATGTCAGGATAGAATGCCTGTCGGGCTTGCTGGATACCATAATAGGCCACTTCCATGTTACGCGCGGCTTGCCTTACATCGGGACGCGACGAGAGAAGTCTGAGGGGAACACCAACGCTGAGTTGACGAGGCATACTGAAAGAAACCTGTGTCGAGCGTTCAATATGGTGGGGAGCCTCAGAAAGCAACAGACAAAGCGATGCTTCAACGGTGAGGATTTGCTCTTTCATCTCAGTAATGCCTGCCTGCACGCTGGCTAAGGAGGCTTCCATCTGGTAAACTGCCGGACTCATATACAATCCTGCCTCATAGAGGGTGCGTATCGATTCCAACGATTGTTCCCACACCGTCTTTGTCTCTTCGAGGATTTGAAGTTTCTGATCATACATCACGAGGGTGTAATAGGTATTGGCGACATTGGCAGCAAGGCTGGAGATGACGGCCTGCCTATAATCCTCATACATGGTCATCTGGGCGCGCTTCTGTCGTTTCAGCGTGGTGTTCTGACCGAAAATGTTCAATTGCCAGTTAGCTACGACGGGAACCTCGTAGATGCGCGAACTGACGTGATTGAAATGCGAAAGCGAGCCTGTGGGCTGGAAAGACAGCGTGGGGAGGTCGCCCATACGTAGTGAGGCCAGATCGTTTTGTGCCTGCTCAATGGTGAGCTGGGCTGCCTTCACATCCGTATTGTTAGCTATGGCACGCTCGATGAGTTGTTGCAACAACGGGTCGGTGAACATCTCACGCCACGGTACAGCCCCTATCGAAGTGGTATCTCCAGATTGCACGTTATCGCCCATCACCTGTTCTGGTACTTGTACCTTTGTGTTGTCGTACTCCTTATAGAGTGAACAACTGGAGAGCAGCATGACACAGACGATGACCGGCGCCGCCTTAGCAACGGTATTGACAGGAGATAAACGCTCGCTTATCTTCTGGAAGATGATATAGAAAGCCGGGGTGATGAAAAGCAAGGCGATGGTGCCAATAATCATACCGCCAATAACGGTGAGGGCCAACGACTTGTTGCCTACGGCACCGGCACCATTTCCGAGAGCCAGCGGCACCATACCCATAATCATGGAGAAAACTGTCATCATGATGGGACGCAGACGGTCACGGCATGCTCCGAGTGCAGCCTCAGTGATGGACATCCCCTCACGATATTTCTGCACGGCAAACTCAGTAATGAGGATGGCGGTTTTGGCAATAAGGCCAATAATCATGATCAATCCCGTTTGCACATAGATATTGGCACCCACACCCATTAGTTCCAAGGGCTTGACGGCAAGGTAGGCACCCAGCAGTCCGAACGGGATGGAAAGCATGACGGCAAACGGTATAAGCAATGAGTCGTAAAGGCAAGCCATGATGAGATAAATGATAAGCAAGCAGATGGAATAGATGAGTAGTGACTCATTGGAGTTGGCATTATCCACCTCCTCACGAGCCATTCCGGCAAACTCATATCCCACATTCTCCGGGAACACCTCGTCGGCCACCTCATGAATGGCTTTATACACGTTTGCAGCAGTATATCCCTCAGCAGGCATCGCAGATACGGGATAGCTGGGGAAAAGGTTGAAGTGGTGCTCCATTGCCGACCCCATACTGGGTGTCAGGGTTACAAACTCAGAGGCAGGAACCATCTTTCCCTGAACGGGAACGAAGATATTGTTGAGTACATGCTCAGACATGCGATACTCTTTCCCTGCCTGGACCATCACTCGATAAATATTGCTGTACTGCACGTAGGAACCGATGTAGGAACCTGCCAGAAAGGTGCCAATCGTATTGACTACCGAAGCTGGCGAAACGCCCATACGCTTGCAGGCTATCTCATCGACATCAAGCTTGTATTTGGGATAGTTGGTCGAATAGGACGAGGTGGCAAAGTCTATCTCAGGCCGCTCGTTGAGCATTCGCACAAACTCCTCATTCATGGCCACAAAAGTTTTCTTGTCAGCACTTCGCGAACGGTCCTGGATATTCACGTCGATGTCGGAACCATTACCATAACCTGGTATCTGGGGCATCTGGAATGCCTCGATGTCGGCCTGAGGCAAATTGACACGAGCCCATTCAGCAATACTCTTCTGAACGTCGAAGATGCTATAGAACGGACGTTCCTTCCAGTTCTTCAACCGTACCATGAGGGTGGCATAATTGGGGCTGGTGACATCCTTCATCATGGAATAACCCGTCAGAGCTCCCACCTCCTCCACCTCATCTAGCGTCAGGATGTATTCCTCTAACTGAACGGTGGTAGCTTCTGTCCTGTTGAGAAAGGTGCCAGGCTTCAGCGCCACATTGACAAGCAGGAAACCCTGATCCTCCTGCGGCACCAATTCATCTTTCGAGTAACTTATCAAAAGGAAAAGTGCCACACAGGCCAAAAGCAGGATCGCCCATGCCATGCGGGAATGATGGATGAAGCGCTGTACTGCCTTCATGTATTTCCCCAACAAGGCATTGTAGGACGTCTCATAAACCATGCGGACATAATGGCTGAATGTCTTGCGGGTGCCCTCCGTAGCCTCATTGTTTGCCGGCTTCAGCATAAGCAGGCACAGGATGGGACATAGCGTGAGGGCAGACACAGCCGACAATCCCACAGCCGAGGCCATCGTGATGCCAAACTGTTTGAAAAACGTACCTGCGGTGCCTGACATGAACGTCACGGGGATGAAGACGGCCATGAAGACCAGTGTGGTGGAGATACATGCTGCCGTAACTTCACCAAGTGCCTCACTGATAGCCTGTTTAGTCCTCTCACGACCTGTCCCTGAAGGGATGGGGTGATCCTTTCCCCCATCAGAGGATAAGAGAGGAACTTTTTCAAGTTTCGTTATCACCGCCTCGACCACCACAATGGCATCATCGACAACGGTACCTATGGCCAACACTAAAGCAAATAGCGTGAGCAGGTTGAGAGAGAACCCTGCCAACTTCACGATAGCAAAGGTACCTATCAGCGAAACGATAATGGAGATGGAGGGTATGATGGTTGCCCGTACGTCCTGTAGGAAAAAATAGACCACCAGCACCACAAGGATGATGGCTATAATCAGCGTCTCTACAACATTGTACATAGAGGCATACAGGAAGTCGTCAGAAGTCTCGAGAAGTTTGAACTCCAGTCCGGCTGGCAGACGACCAGAGATCTCATCGAGCACCTCACGGATGTTTGCGTTGACCTGTGTAGCATTGGCACCAGGAGCCTGCTTGACATAGAACATCACACCAGGGTTGCCACTGATATTGGTGCGGAAATCATAGGCTCTTGCGCCCAGTTCCACATCAGCCAGATCGTGCAGACGCAGCACCTCACCCTTTTCTGAGGCACGAATGATGATATTCTCAAACTGCCCGATATCATCGAGCAGACCGTTGAACTCTATGTCTATCTTGTCGTTGGTGCTCTCAAGACGTCCCACAGGAGCCACGAAGTTCTGCTCATTGATGCACGCGATGACTTCTTCAGGAGTAACGCCATAGATGCCCATCAGGTCGGGCTTGAGCCAGATGCGCACGCCGTAGAGCTCACCCATGATACTGGTGCGACCCACCCCAGGGATGCGACTGATAGAGGGCATGACATTGATGTCAAGATAGTTCGAGATGAAAGACTGGTCGAACTTGCCATCGGTACTCTCAAGACTCATGATAAGCAAGGTAGCATTGACATTCTTCTCGATGGTGACGCCATCCCTGATGACTGCCTCAGGCAACACACCTGATGCCTTGCTCACACGATTCTGCACGTTGACCATCGCCTCGTCAGCATCAACGCCTTGCTTAAAATAAATGTCTATCTCACCCTCACCATTGGAAGAAGCTGAAGCGTCCATGTACATCATGTCCTGCACACCATTGATGACCTCCTCAAGAGGCATAACCACCGACTCCATCACGGTGTTAGCATCGGCTCCACTATAGGTAGCCTGAACGGTAACCATAGGCGGAGCAATGTCGGGATACTGCTCCACGGAAAGCGACGTGAGGCTCACCACTCCCAACAAACAGGTGAGAACGGCAATGGTAAAGGCTGCCACCCAATGCTTTACAAAGAAATTCTCCTTCATTCCGCTAACCTTCTATCGTACCTTCATTCCGTTCGACAACTTGTGCGCACCACGTATCACCACCTCGTCACCATCCTTCAGGCCATTCTTGACATAATAATGGTTACCGCTGTTCGACGTGATGGCGTCACAGATGACACCTTCCACCGTTCCGTCTTCCTTAACACGATAAAACATCAATTGGTCCTGAAGTCTCACCGCTGCTGCCTGAGGAACGCGGAACACATTCTCCATCAAGGTAGGCATGACAAGCGTGGCCGAGAGACCTGAACGCAACTCATCGTCAGGATTGAGGAACGTCGCCTTACCAATGACTGTACCCGTTGCCCTGTCAACAATGCCTCCTATCTCAGTCACAATGCCCTCATGGCCATACGTCGCGCCATTCTTCAGCTGGAGTGTCATCTTCGGAAGCCGCTCACCGATGGCCTTGCCGTGAACGTCCTTCAGTCCCTCGGCAGTAGCCTTCAGATCGTATTTGTCCATCAGTTCCATCAGTTGCGACTCCGTGTAAGAGAACCAAGCCTGTATCTCGCTGTTGTCGCTCACGGAACAAAGCATATCATCGAGGTCAACGCGCTCGCCGATCTTAAAGCCATTCTCCTTAATGATTCCCGTGATGGGCGAGGTGACGATACAATAGCCCAAATTGGTCTTCGCAATAGCCAACTGAGCCTTGGCCTGTTCTACGGCAGCCTGCGACACATGATAGGCGTTCTTGCTCGTCTCGAGGACGTAGGAGCTGATTATCTTCTTCTCAGCAAGGTGCTGATGCGACTCATACTGCAAACGGGTAGTCTCCAACTGAGCCTTCGCAGCCGCAAGGTTGGCCTGTGCGTTTTGGACCTGCAACTTAGCTTCCGTCTGGTCGATGATGACGAGGGGCTGTCCCTTGCTCACCTTCACACCATCGGTAAAGTTCAACTTGCGGATAATGCCTGATGCCTGGGGAAACACCTCCACCTCCTGCACACCATGCAGGGAGGCAGGGATATAGACCTTATACGTCAGCGTGTCGGCATGTACCACCTGCGTGTCAAACTTCACCATCGTTTCCTTCTTCTTTCTGTTACCGCACGAGGTCAGAACAGCTCCTGACAAAAGCAAAACACCTGCCAAAAGCAAAGATTCTATGGATATCCTTCTCTTCATATCATGGAATTAACTTTATTGAGTTAGCAAATTTACTCAATTGACGAAAAACTGCCAAATCTTTTATCCATTATTTTGATTGGAATCTCCCCTTTTGACCTCCCGTGTCAGGATTCCTTGCGATTTCATTCTCTTTATCTCCTGTGTTGGGAAGCAAAACACGACACGTTGAAATTGGGAAGACAACACGTTGTGTTGACGGTTTCAACACGTTGTCTTATTTCCGAAGCTTCAAGGCCAGTTGGTTTTCTGGTAGTGGTTTGCGCTACTGCACAGCAAGAGAAGAGAAGCAGCATCAGGAAGAGTAGTTTCTATTTCATGTTCGTGATTTTTTTAAGGTTATACCATAAATCTTCCTTTCGTGCATAAAGTTACAACTTTTTTCTCACATACGCAAATGATTTGGAAGAAAAAATAGGAGAAAATGCAAAAAGTTTTTTCCGAGGATGAGGAGGATGAGTTAAGGGTTTTCATGACTCAGCCGAACGAACGAACAGTTCGAACAATTATTTTGTGCGAATGGACATAGAGGGATAATTATATATATATATATATATATATATAATTATAACATTCCTCTCACTTTTCTCACACAAACTGTTCAACTGTTCGTTCGTTCGCTGGCAGGAAGGATATACATGGCATTCAGTGGGTGTGCCTCCCTCGGAACCTGACCGAACGAATCGTTCTGTCAGGTCTGTATATATAGCAAAGGGGAAGAACTTGAGAGTGGTGAAAAAGACAAAGTGACAAAGGAACAAAGTAACATTTATGCAAAAGAACATAGTGCAATATTAAGCAATCTGGTATAGCCACGTGGGATGAAACCAAAAACCACTTCCCTGTTTCGAGGGAGTGGTTTCGGCTCACTAGAAAATACCACGTGGTTTTAGGATTACTGTAAATCATTCTAATGGAATGTACGATAGAATAAGCCTCCTCCAGGTCAGGATACCGCCCGAAGATGGAGCCAGCATGGGAGAAAAGTACAAGGGCGCAAATTTGCGCTCTTGCAAAGAACCTACGATTTGCCCAATGGTGGAACGAAGACGGTGCCCTGCTACGAACTGACCAAGACGGAGTGCCTGTACATCGCCACATCCCATTTTACCAGAGAAGAGAAAATCAGAGTAATCCGAGAACTCTGAGGAATCGGAATAATCCGACTTCTCCGAGTCATCCGAATTCTCGGACAACGTATTGGATTGGTGGGAGATGGTTCTTTTTCTCTCGGAATTTAAGTTATATTAACAACTGAAATGGGTGGAATATGGGATTTTTTTTGTACCTTTGTAAGGTGAAAGAAACAAGTGAAAGACAACACTAAAAACAGGAAATACGCCAATGAGAACGAACGCAAAAACACTTCTTATTCTCCTACTGGGATTGTTAATGTACGCGTGCAAGCCCGGGCAGGGAGAGAAATATGGTTACCAGAGAACGGACCTCACCACAGAGCAGCGTGTGGAGGACCTGCTGGGCAGGATGTCCTTAGAGGAGAAAGTGGATCAGGTGAGCGCCCAGCTGCTGTTCTTCAAGGAGTTCTACGAAAAGAGGGACTACAAGAAGGGACACGTGCGCAACATAGGCCACTTCCTTTGGGAGGGCGGCATCCCCAATGATGCACATTCGGTGGCTGAGCATATCAACGAGGACACGAAACGCTCCATCGAGGCCAGTCGCTGGGGCATACCCGTATTGCAGCATGGCGAGGCACTGCACGGTGCCCAATGGGGTAATGCGACGTGTTTCCCCCAAAGCATCGCGATGGCTGCCACGTTTGACGACAGTCTGTACCATCGGATGGGTCAGGTTGTGGCTGAGGAGCTGAGGGCGGTAGGTGTGCGCCAAGTCTATGCTCCTGTAGTGAACATCACGCGCGACCAGCGATGGGGACGTGGTCAGGAGAGCTACGGGGAGGACGTGCTCGTGAACAGCAAGATGGGCGTGGCGTACGTGAAGGCCTTGGAGGAAGGCGGCGTGGTGGCAACTCCCAAGCATTTCGTGGACAACTATGGGGAAGGCGGACATGACTCCTATGCCTCTGTCACCTCGTGGAGAGTGTTGCGTGAGGTCTATCTGGAGCCTTTCCGCGCCTGCATCCAGGAAGGCGGGGCACGTGCGGTAATGGCAGCCTACAACTCGGTGGATGGCGTGCCCGTGAGCTGCAACAGTCGGGTTCTGAAAGACATCCTGAAGAAGGAATGGGGGTTCGAGGGATATGTGGTGTCGGACTACGGCGGGGTGGACATCGTCCATTCCCAGCATCGGATGGCTGAATCGCCGGAAGAAGCACTTGCCCTATGCTTGGAGAACGGACTGGACCTGCAACTGGCCAGCACGAGCGACAGCCTCATCAGTCTGGTGCGCCAAGGGAAAATCAGTCAGGAGACGCTCGACGAGAGTGTGCGCCGCGTGTTGCGCATAAAATTTGACCTGGGACTCTTTGACGAGCCGTACGTTGACCCTGAGAAGGCCAACGGGATCGTGCGCAACGAGGCTCACCGCAAACTGGCTGAGGAATGTGCCCGCAAGACGATGACGCTGCTGAAGAACAACGGTATCCTGCCCCTCCAGACGGAAGGCATCAGGCGGATAGGACTCTACGGTCCAGCTGCCGACATCCTGAGTCTGGGCGACTACAGCGGCGGACGCGGCGGATGGCGGGGCGAAGGAGGTGTCACTCCCTACGAGGGGCTGAAGAAAGCTTTTGAAGGCAAGGCTGAGGTCCTCGTGAATCAGACAGGGCAGAACGTCAATCCCCTGGCTCGAACGTGTGACGTGCTGGTGTTCTTCCCCTCCATTACCGAGGAGGAGGGCAGCGACCGCAGCAGCTTCCATCTCCCATCGAGCAAGGTGGCCCAACATCGCGAAGTGACAGGAGCCCAAATCATTGCCGACCAACAGGTGACGAATGTGAGAATCGACCAGGAACAGATGGTGCGCGACCTGATAGCTACGGGCAAGCCTGTCGTTGTGGTGCTGCAGAACGGAGCTGTGATCGACATCACAGACTGGGCGGATGGTGCGGCTGCCATCCTGGAGGCGTGGTACCCTGGCGAACAGGGTGGAACAGCCATTGCTGACGTGCTGACGGGAAAATACTGTCCTGGAGGTCGTCTTCCCATGAGCTGGAGCAAGAATATCGGGCAGAATCCGATGTACTACTCCATCAAACCCAGCGGACGCGGCTACGGATACGTGGAGAACGACGGCAAGCCACTCTACCCCTTTGGCTACGGCCTGAGCTACACGACCTTCGAGTACAGCGATTTCCGGATGCCAGAGACCCTGGAGAAAGACGATACCCTGCGTGTCAGCATGACAGTTAAGAATACCGGCGACAGGACAGGCGATGAGGTCGTGCAAATCTACATGCACGACGAGATAGCCTCCGTAGCCCGTCCCATGAAGGAACTGGCAGCCTTCAAACGAGTGACGCTGGAACCAGGCGAGAGCAAGAACGTGGAGATAGGGATTCCCTACCGAAGCTTTGCCCTGTGGGACGCCGACATGCAGTTCCGTGTGGAAGAAGGCTACTTCGAGGTATGGGCTGGCCTGAACGCCGAAGAGAAAGTGACGGGCGGACGAGTCTATGTGAAAAATTAGTACACCACAGCCTCTATCAGAATGCCTTGATTGGATTTCATGTCGATGCTGTAAGTGCCATCCGTTCCGACTTTCACCTGAACAGGTCCATCGGGGCCCGCGGCTGATATGCGTCGTCCCTCGGACTGGAAAGTGAGGGTATGGCTTGCAGGATGCTCATCATAAGGATCATCGGCAGCACAGACAAAGAACGCGTAGTCCCCGTTACCTTGACGTGATGTCATAGACCCCACAACGAGTGGAGCATGATCGGTGGAATGAAGGTCGGTAACTATGCCATCCGAAAAAGTGGGGATACTGCCCTGCTTGACTCCTTCCAACCATTTGGTACCCTGGAAGGACACGAAGTCGGTGGAGACGCGACGGTATTTCATGTAAGGCTCACCCAGACGATGAAGCTCGGCATTTATCTTGCGTAACTTATCGTATTGCTGCGTCTTGTTGCCTTTCTCATCAAGCACGTTATTATCCCACCAGCCAGCAGTATAGCAAGCCCAAATGATGTTCTCTGTTCCAAAAGCCATTGCGGTATAAGCCTGGAAACGAAGCTCATTCTCGGAAATCCACTTGTCTGGCTTGTTGGAATTCACCTGCAAGACGATCCACATGCTGCGTCCTGCTCCCAAACAGGCATCAGAGACAACGCGAAGGTTCTCGTAAGCCAGCGGAACATTGATGGAATAAAGGTAGAAATCATAGCAAAGATAGTCGGCAGGCACGTGCTTGATGTATTGGGCTATATGCTCCTGATAGGTCTTGGTACCCAACTGATTCACGGTCTGCTCGGCTGTATTCTGCGATACGGAAGCATAATTGGGATAGAGGTTCAGATAGGGGAAATTGGCGGGAAAGAGTTCCTTCACCTTCTCGAAAACCTTTCCATAATGAGGAAAATCCAAAGCGGATGGCTCATCCCCTATGTCGATGCCCCAAATGGCTGGATGATCCTGGAATTTAGCGGCAGCCTTGGCATAAGCATCCAAGGGATTCTTGTCTTTCAGCGTGCCGGCATTGCTGCCGTCTCCACCCCACCAGCCAGGCACCACGCCGCTCACTACGGCTCCTACGTGGTATTTCTTGAAAAGATCCAGCATCCCCTTGTCATAATCCACACAGGTCATGAAGTCTATGCCGCAGTCGGCAATGTCCTTGATGTGCTGCTCTGAACGGGCATAGGGTTTCAAAATGTAGGCCCCAATGTTGAGACGTGAACGATCCATGCGGTAATTGGCCGCCTTGTTTTGTGCTGCAGCATTGCCAGAGAAAAGCACAGCTGCAAAAGTCATGAGAAAAACAATGTAGTGTTTCATAGTTGTGATATAAAAAGTTGTATTTGTTCCAACGAGTCGGCAATCTGGATATAATCCCGCCACGAACCACGGATAGCACCTTGGGACTGGAGGTCATCGAGCATCCGAATGGTAGGGTTCCAGAAACCTTTCATGTTGTAGATGATAACTTGTTTATGGTGGTATCCTATCGTGTGAGCAGCCGCAACGGAGAAGATCTCGTCCAACGTACCGATGCCACCAGGAAGGGCTATGATGACATCGCTCTGAAGAAGCATCAAGTCCTTGCGGTCGGAGAGATTGTCACAGGCAACGTTGACATCCACGTACTCTGACACTCTCCCACCCTTCTCAATAATCTGAGGAACGACACCTATCGTCCTGCCTCCAGCCTCGTGAACGGATTGGGCGATGCATTCCATCAATCCCATGTTGCATCCTCCGAAAACCAGCATGTGGCCATTCTTTCCCATCCAAGCTCCCAACTCGCGTGTAAGGGAGAAGAAATCAGGATCAAGATCACTATTGGCAGAACAGAATATCCCTATTTTCATAACCGTTGCTTAGGAAAGGCCCACAATTTCGCCATCCACCAGATTGATGCGCTCTGCCTGGGGAGACAACGGAAGACCTGGCATACGCATGACATCACCAGCAATGAGGACAATCGTCTCGGCACCACAATTGATGACGATATCACGAACGTTGATTTTGAATCCCACAGGCACTCCATAAGCCTTTTGATCGGCTGAGAAGGAGAACTGGGTCTTGGCAATACAGATGGGATAGTGGGAAATGCCCATCTCGTTGATTTTCTCTATCATGGCCTTTGCTGAAGATGAGAAAGTGACATCATCGGCACCATATATGCCACAAGCCACAGCACGAGCCTTCTCCTCGACGGTGGCGTCATCCTCGTAACAATAATGCAAGGGCTGGCTGGGATGCTCTTCAATCGTCTTGACAACCAACTCGGCCAATTCCACGGCACCCATGCCACCGTCGTTGAATGCATCGCAAACAGCAAAGCCTATGCCCAACTCGGCACAATGTTCGCGACAGACGCGAATCTCCTCGTCGCTATCAGATGAGAAACGATTGAAACACACAATCACCGTCTGGCCAAATCTTTGAAGATTCTTGACGTGTTTGTCGAGGTTCTTGAATCCCTCCTTCAATCCCTCCATATTAGGATTCTTGATATCCGAAAGGGGAACACCTCCATGCATCTTCAGTCCCTGCGTACTTGCCACCAGAACGCTGAGAGCAGGTTGCAGTCCACTCTTGCGACATTTGATATCGAAGAACTTCTCTGCCCCCAAATCAGCACCGAATCCTGCTTCTGAAACAACATAATCTCCATAAGTGAGAGCCAAACGGGTAGCCAGAACACTATTGCATCCGTGGGCAATGTTGGCAAAGGGACCTCCATGCACGAAAGCAGGAGTGTTCTCTGTGGTTTGCACCAGATTAGGGTGAAGTGCATCCTTCAGCAAAGCGCATATCGATCCTGTGACTCCTAAATCATTTACCCGGAATGGTTTTCCATCGATGGTGGTACCTATCAGGACATTACCGATACGGCGATGAAGATCCTCCAGACTGGTGGAAAGACAGAGAATTGCCATAATCTCGCTGGCTGGTGTAATATCGAATCCACTCTTCATAGTGATTCCATCCGTCTTGCCTCCAAGACCTGTGACAACATGGCGCAGATTACGGTCATTTATATCCAAAACCCGATTCCACAGAATCTCACGCATAGCAAAGCCATCCTTACGATGTTGATAAATATAGTTATCAAGCAAAGCGGCAATCATATTGTGAGCCGTGGTGACAGCATGAAAATCACCTGTAAAATGGAGATTAATCTTGTCCATCGGAAGCACTTGGGCATATCCGCCTCCAGCAGCGCCTCCTTTCATGCCAAAGCAAGGTCCCAGAGAAGGCTCACGAAGTGCTACAATAGCCTTTTTTCCAATACGATTCAATCCAAGCGACAAACCAACACTAACGGTAGTTTTCCCGATACCGGCTTTGGTAGGAGTGATGGCCGTCACAAGAACGAGTTTATGCTGACGAACTTTCTCAAGGTCGATAAGAGACTCTGAAATCTTGGAAACATAATGACCATACAGTTCCGACTTTTCAGCTGGAATACCAAGATTATCAGCAATCTGAGAAATGGGGACCAGCCTGGTCTCACGAGCAATTTCAATATCTGACTTCATGATAAGAAAATGAATTTCAATTAGGAATTAAATCAAAAAACAGGAACTACTGATGCTGCTCTCGAAGCAAATCATTGACCGTCTTGACTGGATTGAAAGTGCTGAGAGGAACCTCCACCATCAACGTGCTCCAGTTACTCATGGCTCCGTTCCAGAGACCAGGAAGTTCAAGAGCCTTCAGCTCACGACCACTCTTGCTTTTATAAGAAATGAAACCTGTCGCAGGATCAACAAAATCGGTAAGCTGGAACTTCTTCCCTTGATAGTCGCAAATAGCACACACGAGGTCAACGGGATTGAAATGAGTGCCTTCGGTGAACATGCGCATATACTCAGGATTGTTCTTGTCGATCTGGCTACTCTCCAGAATCTGCAAGCTTACGCTGCCATCCGGATTGTAAGCCAGGAAAGGCCCACCACCTGGTTCGCCCACATTACGAACCACACCACACACGCGGATAGGTCGATTGAGTTTCTCGCGCAAGAACTGAAGCAACTGAGCATCGTCCATCTCCTTCAAGGCAGGGTAATCGCAATTGAGAGTGTGGCGAACGAAACGAATCATATCTTCCAGTTCATCGTGGGTGAAATCACCCTTATCAAGAAGTCTCAGATAATGGAAAACCTGCTTCTGGACATGTACCAGTACGCCCGCAATCACCTGTTTCCAAAATACCGTATCCTCCTTGAGCTTATCGGGCACCACATTATCTATATTCTTAATGAAGACCACATCGCTGGAGAGGTCATTGAGATTCTGAATCAAAGCACCATGTCCGCCTGGACGGAAAAGCAACTTGCCATCAACACGGAAAGGCGTGTTGTCCATATTGGCAGCCAAGGTGTCTGTGCTGGATTTCTGCACGCTGAAAGTAACATTGTAGCATACTCCGAACTGGGCCTCGTACTGGGGGACTTTCTCCCGAATCAACTGCTCGAACAAAGCCTGATGTTCAGCACTCACGGTGAAATGAACGTCAGCTTTGCCATCACTACTGG